>NZ_CM003600.1 GCF_001435845.1 Psychrobacter sp. P11G3 | reverse complement strand
AGAAAAAGAAAAAATAGAGGTATGTATAATTAGAAATTTGGTGATGGATTATCTCTACTATCATTTACATTACCTGTATCTATCCCTCTATCAATGACTTTTAAATCGTTATTAATGCTTCTTAAATCATCGCCAGATAACTTTTCAGCGTAATCAGTAGTAAATCTACCTAAACTGTCTCCAAGCTCTCTAACGTGCTTCTGGACGCTATCATTGCTCATTAAAGTATTCAGTCCTTTGTAAGCAACCTCGTATTGCTTAGCTGTCAGTCTAATAGTCTGATTGATATGTTGTTCTGCTAATGCTCTGCTTTCGTCTGTTTTTTCACTGTTATTTGCATATTTAGTCAGTGCAGCTAGATAAGGTTGAGCTGTTATTATTGTCGCAGTCACTCTGCTAGTATCATTCCTACCTAATCTTGTTTGATGCTGTTGTACCTGTTCAGCTCTTTGTCTGTCTAGCTTAGCGATAAAATCATAAAAGTCTGCTGTAACAGTTTGATGGTGAGATCTTTCTTTTTGGTTATCTACTAATATATTTATAGCAGCTAGGTTGTTTTGCATGACCTCAAGGCTAAGCATACCAACGACTAGCTCGTATTTTTCTAGATACTCTTTCTCAATTGTATGAATACCTAGAGAGTGAGCGAATTCATTAAGTATGGCAATTTGTCGATAATCGAACTTTTCTGGGTAATGTTCCGATTTTTCGTTACGTCCTTTACTTAACCTCTTACTGTCTTGATTGCGCATAAGCAGTCGGTAAGCTAGAACCTTTTTCTTGTCTAGCGTATCAGCTTGTATTCTTCTAGTATTTTGTTCTGCTTCAAGAGCTTGTCGAGCTGCGTCTCTAGTTTTTTGATCAATTTGTCTTTTTCGCTCATGAAAGGCTCTTTCGTATTCGTTGTCAAAGGGGCTTGGGGCTGGTTTTGCTCTTGCTGCAATGCTGTTGTTGACTCTCGCAGCTTCTGATTTGCTATTTTCAGCTCGTTGTTTCGTGTTGTCATTGATTTCTGATGTTCCACTAATTGCTGATACTGTGTTCTTAGATCTGACTGCGTTTTCATCAATTCTTTGAAGCGTTCTCTCGATAGCTTCAATTGCTCCATTAGTTGCCTTTGGTAGGTTTTTGCATCGTTCAGCTGCCCAATCATTTGCTGATTTTGCGTCTCTAACTCTGTCTGCATTTGCATCAACGACTCGTTGTGTTGTCTCAATGATTGATTCTGTGTCTCTAACTCTGTCAGTGCTTTCTCCAAGCCTTCGACTAACTCGGTCAATGATTGATTCTGTGTCTCTAACTCTGTCTGCGTTTGCATCAATGATTCGTTTTGTTCGATTAATTCGTTCACTGTTTTCTCTCTCAATTTTGTTAGACGCTTCTAGCACCAGGCTATTACGCTCCGCGATCATAGCGTTAATCTCACCACGGATCGTCACTGGTGCGATGCCAGTAAATTCCTGCTCATTATCTAAAGCTTCTTTTTTAGCCTTTTCGTATGCGTCACGCTCTAGCTTGGTCGCAACCGAACCCATTTTAAGCTGCGGCTCAATATCTTTGCCTTGGTCTGCATAGCTACGGCAATCTATTAAATCGTGCTTATGCTCAGCTAACTTCTCATTAGCAATCTGTTCCCACAGCTGACGAATTTCCCTAAGCTCATCATTGACTCGTTCTATCTCAAATCCAAGCTGACGACGCTTCGTATCGGACAACTCAATATCGGCTTTGTCAGTCAATACAATCTCGTTGTCATTACCTATTACGGCTTTACGAGTAGTAAACATGATATGAGCATGAAAGTTACGAGGGTCAGCACCGCGCTCAATCTCTCTTTGAGTTGGTTTGTGAATAGCACAGTCAGCAATCGTGTCGTAACGATCCGCTAGGGTCTGGGCGAACCTATGTGCTATGTCTTTGCGATCTTGTTCGCTTAACTCATGCGGTAAATTGACCAACCACTCTCTAGCCACTCGCGCATCTTTTCTTTTTTCGGCGCTCTCTGCTTTATTCCATAAATCGCTACGATCAATAGTAACGCCTGCATCAGCTAATGCTGACGGCAAAATAATATCGGCACTCATGACACCTGAGCGTTTAGAGTAATCATGCGTCTTACCGTAACGCTCATCCTTTAATTTTTCCCCTGCTCGATAACTAGCAGAAGCAACAGCACTTTGTCCGCTACCTCGTGATATTGATTTAGTCGATGCGAGAAAAATAGCCATTTTCAAACACTCATGCTTTTGCTTTTTAGCACTACGTCTTTTCGTAGTGCGGGGGTGTGGGGGCTTTGCCCCTGCCGACGTTTGACTTCACAAATGTACGACCGAAGGAAGTAAACATTTGTGAAGTCGAAAACTCGCACTTAGTCAGTGGGACTCAACCATCCGTCAATTAACTATATCATAATAGATTGTTAGAGTCTGGCGGAGTTGCTATAGTCGGGTAAATAGGTAATTTGATATTTTAGGAGGAAGGTATGAGCTTACTAGGTGGTAATGATTTAAAAGAACAGCAGAAGATTAATGATCTTGAGCTAAAGATAAATAGGGAGAGACAGAAGTTAGATAAGAAGCTGACACGACAAAAAATTCTACTGGGTGCCTTTTTGGTAGATGTTTTAGAGAATGATTCAGTAAATGGCTTAAAGGAATATACAGCTAACAATCTATTAGGTTTTTTGAACAGACAGACGGATAAGGATTTAATGGCAGATTTAGTAAAGGGGCTTGGTGGTAAGGTTAACATTGAAAATAACAATGAAACCAAAGCAGACTCTGAAACACTTTAACAATTTGAGAGCTTATATATGTCACAGCATTTAAGAGAAAAAGGATTCCAACAGACAGTTTCTATCGTAGTGGTTTCTTATACATGTCTCTTGATTACTTAACAGCAGGATGGAATATATGGCAATTAGAATAAAATTATATGCAGCTATAGTAGCCATTTTCTTCGTTAGCGGATGTCAACCCTCTGCTAACGAAGATCAAAATTTTTCTAATTACAATGAATCTCTATTAAATTCTAGTAAGCTCAGTGAGAGAAAATCTGAAAACATGGTTTATGTCACTGCTATTGAAACAGATTCTAGAGATGGAGATGCGGCAGCTTACAGGGGAACCCTTAATGTTATAAATGGCTGTTTATTTATGGGTGATATGTTAGTGGTAATAGTTAATCCGAACCTAGAATGGGAGCAGAATCCCTTCGTTATTTACAACAGAGTAAGTAATGAAAAATTTAAGATTGGAGATGTAGTCACTGTTGGAGGATCTTCTGCTGATTACTCACTGGTAAATGAAGAAAATTTAAAATGGAAATATCCACCAAACGCTAATTGTAAGTCTAAGAGAGTTTGGCTGGTTGGTAACATGGTTCATTGATATATTTTTTTAAGCATATTTATGGCGAACCAAGCAGGCTCCTTCCTTGGTTCGGTTCCCTAGTGAGGACTTGAATCCTAGGCTATAGGCTAGTGGTATCGGTATATTGAGTTATTTAGGTAATCTCGGTGTACTTCGTTGTGTACATGTAGTGAGCTTTTGGATCATTATTTTTATTTACCATATATGGGCTTAGCGTGAGAATACGACGTGCTTTCGTCCTTCCATCATTACTAATGAATAGACTAATAGATAAAAGTTTGACAGAAAACCTAAGAAAATATTTATTATAATGAAATATTCAGAACCCACTAGAAAGCTTCTCATGATTCTTGAGTTTCCCGCTGAGGTAAAGCCAAAGAACATAAACCAACCTATATTTATAAAAAGTAATATTAATGCAGTTATAAGAATAGTTCTTTTGGGATTTTCACCGACTGCATGATTTAACTTATCTGGGTTTTTTGCTGCTAGTTTAAATTCCCTGACAACTTTGTTTGAGACCCCTTTCATGAAATAAGTGAGAGTAATTATAAAAAATATTAATACAAAATATAGTAGAACTACATCGTTCAGTAACCTTATTCTACCCGAAGCTAATTCCATTGATTGTGCAAAGGGGGTAATACCTTGATAGTTTTTGAACTTGGAGCCTAGTATTAAAGAAGTGAAAAAAATTGCAAAAAACCCATGAAAATAAGCATAATTAAAGGGCGATAAATCGTTTAATAGATTAACCATAGTTTTATGAGAAATATAATGATGATCTTCTGTCATTTTTTATGTTCACCTTAATTTTTTTAGGCTATACCTCAAAGAAACTAGTTATTTCGCCCCTCAAACCTATTAATAGACCACTTAAAACAGACTGGCATAAAGGAACCACCTATATCAGTCTGTTTTAAGTGGTCGGTTTTTGTCGTTACCTTGAGAAGTCATAGTCTGCTTCATTTCCATCTAAATATTCGCGTATAGGGCGTTTCTTACTGAATCTAGAAGCGTCTTTTTTGATCTCACTAACTATGAAATCACTATACGCTGACCAGTTCTTACCAGCGTCACCTTTGGCCAGACTACTGTATGTGCTTATAAACTCTTTATGCCGACTGATACGCCACAACTGTTTATCTGATAGTCCGTCTATCGTAAACATATTGCCAGTATCAGCGTTGGGCTTTTTGTTTGTCTTGTTAGCTTTAGGCTTTTCATGCACAGTAAACGCAAAGCCTATGATTGTTCGACCTTGTTTTACATTACTATATTTAACTCTGATATTTGTTTTCTCATTTATCTCTTTAACTGCTAAATCAAGAACACGTTTTTTAAAATCTCCCATATTTTTATATTCATTGATACCAATTCCTAGCTGACCTCGCAATAGTGCGTAATCAAACACTTCTGATTTCTTCGCACTTAACCATTTTACTGTCAGCTCATACAAACGCACAGAGTAAACACTGTTAAGCGTGGCGATGAACTCTAGGTCATATTGTGTAAAGTGTGAACCTAAACGAGTAATCTCGTTAATAACGGCAACAGTAAAAATGATCTCAATGCGACCCTCACTTTTAACATACCTGACTTGTTGAACCCAGTTTGTCTCAACCTTACTACCAGTACCATCTGAAAACGTAAAATAGCGCGCTCTCAAGCCTTTCCCAGCCTGAGCTAATACCTTATAGGCAGTATCAATTTGTATATTAAAAACTTCAGCATATCTTTTCGCACTTATAGACAAAGGCTTATTGAACCCTAACCCTTGCTCTGTCTCTCTTGCATCAACAATAGCTAGCTGTATTAAACACATCTCAGTTAAAGATAGGTTTTGAAAAGCTGTGATAATTCGATTTGATTTAACAACTAAGTCTTGCCCACCATTTTTTTTCTTATTATTCATAAGCTTCCCTGCCTTTAATCATTTTTAGTTAAAAAGACTATTATATATAATGTCAATTAATAGTCAAATAATAATGTGTCAATTAATACGGCATAGACGTCCATTTATAACGGTATAAACGTCCATTTATAACGGTATAAACGTCCATTTATAACGGTATAAACGTCTATTAATGAGGTCTGAACCCCTTTATTTTCGGTAGATACAGCTTGCTTAAAAGCATTTAAAAGCATTTAAAAGCATTAAAAGCATTTTTAGTTGTGGATAAGTAATAAA
>NZ_CM003599.1 GCF_001435845.1 Psychrobacter sp. P11G3 | reverse complement strand
TATGGTTTGATAGATAACATGAGAGATTATAATTATGACGACGATGATCAAAAAGAGTATTCTGAATGTTGTTTTTTAAAAAATATTTAACATATAAACTATTATTTTGAGTGGAGGATGAAATGCCATTTAGTGCTTTAATGAAAGATAAGATATCTATATTTGATGAACATGACAATCTAGTTGCTAGAGATCAACCTGCTAGTGTGCAAGGTGGGAAAAGGGTATTTACTAAGACAGCTGATTATGTCGTTGACGTTGATTATTTGATAGAACGTAGACTCCCCAATGGTCTTGTAGAGAAGTATCGTGTGATTGAACCTAATTTTATGGCAGGTTTGGAAGATATTCCCTCTCATTATCAAATGACTGTTACTAATGTGAAAAGTTCTTCAGCCAAGACAAGTAGTGTTGTGAATAATATTACACTATCTGGTCAATCTAGCTATTATCATAATAGTTCTAATAATTCGACAAACGTATATAACACGTACACTTTGCATCAATACGAGAAAGCTTTAGAAGCAGTAAATAATGAGATTAGTGGATTAGATTTAGATCAGTTCGAAAGAAATTCAATCAAAAATAGTTTGACGACAATCGAGAACGAACTAAAGAAACCTGTACCTAATGAAGGTGTTTTGAGTACCTGTATCTCATTTTTGCCTACATCGATTGCGACATTAGAATCAGTACTAAATTTAGGGCAAATGCTGGGTGTTTCTTGATACAGTGAGACTCTCCTAAATTCTGCATAAGTATTAAAACCAACTAATTATCGTTACTAAATATTTAGTTGGTGTCATAGATAGGTTTATATTAGCTCATATGGCCTTGATCGTTGTTTTCTGCTACCTTACTACCTATTTCAACTTTAAAGCTTTCTAAACGGCTAATATCCGCCTTCCTAGTCACATATTTATCAATGTCAGCTAAAATTTGCGGTATACGGCTAGGATCTTCTTCAGCAATTTTCATAAGCATACCGCCAAGCACAAATTTTTGACCGTTTAGCTGCTTTTCAATTTGCTTTTGCAGACGATTAGCTTTGTCTAATGCTTCCTGACGTTTTTGTTCAAGAGTTTTAATGTTCGCCATTGAGTTTTTCCTCTGGATTAATAGCTATCTTCAACTGACGGATCACAGCACTTAATAACATCTCATCAACATCAGTTAATGAGTTCAGTCCGGAGTCATAAGTTTTTAAAATGATAGCTTTTTGGTCTTGGGTTAAATGTACGGTTATATCGCCACCCACAGTAAGATTTCTGTAGTCTTGTAATTTCTTCAGATTTATATTGCCCATTTTCTTATCCTTTTCTTCGTTTTAAAAGGAGTAAATGCTTTTTTCATTTTCCCGTCTTTTTGGGATAAATGCGAACTTACGAAAACTATGCTAACATTCCACTTCGTTACAGTATAGATAGTTTTCATAATTCGCAAAGGGGATACCCCCTTGACCCCCAAAAACATTAAAGAAGGATTTAAAATGAACTTTGTAGAACTAGATAACGAATTCCTTAATCTATCTAATGTGGTTTCTTTCTCTATGAAGAAGAATGATATACCACTGCCAGAAGAAGAAGATATTGAAGAAAATAGAGTAGAAGGCGAATATAGACTTAGTGTTAGTACCTTAGGTAATTTCCATAATAGCTACTATGGTCTAGATGCTGAAGCTGCTAACGAAATCTGGAATTTACTAAGAAAAGAAACTAAAGCGGTGCTCATAAGATAACTTATGGCTATTTACCACTTATCGACTAAGCCAGTATCACGCAGTAGCGGAAGAACCGCCACTGCGTCTATTGCTTATCGTGCCGGTATTGCTATCAAAGATGAACGTACAGGCAAAGAACACGACTACACCAAAAGAAGCGGTGTAGTATCTACCCGACTTCATACACCAAACGATTTAGAAATTAAGCGTAACGACCTTTGGAACTTAGCGGAAGCCACCGAAACAAGAAAGAACAGCAGAACGGCTAGAGAGATTGTCGTTAATCTGCCCCATGAACTATCAGGGCGTGGGCGCATTATGTTGGTTAATGAGTTCGCCAAGGACTTAGCCAATCAATACGGTATTGCCGTTGATGTAGCAGTACATACACCTGATTCACAGGGCGACAACCGTAACCATCACGCCCATATCATGCTGACCACACGCAAGCTGGAACGCTTAGAGAGTGGCAGAGTCGCCTTAACTAGCAAATCACAGCTAGAAATGAGCAATACCCAGCTTAAAGAGCGTGATTTACCAAGTGCTAGGGACGAACTGAAGCTGATCCGCAAGCAATGGGCTGATTTGACCAATAAACACCTCAAAGAAGCCAAGGTTGATGCTCGAATTGACCACAGAAGCCATAAAGACAGAGGTTTAGAGCAACTACCCACGCAAAAGCTAGGTTGGGAAGCGTCAGCGATGGAGCGCAAAGGGATCGCCACCGATAAAGGCGATTACAATCGCATGGTTAGGGATTTTAACCAAACGCTGAACCAAGTAGCGGAGCTTGATAAGAGCATAAAAGACTTAAAAGAGCAGCGAGAACAAAGCAATGACAGAGTTAGAGAAGCAATTGACCGAACAATTGAATATGTTGAGTTCACAGCTAAAAACACAGCACGAACAGATCAAAACACAGACTTTGCAAATCAAGTCATTGCTGACGCTCAGCGGCAAACAGAAGAAGCAGAACGAGCTATTGACCGAGCGAATAGAGCAATTGCTGAACATCAACGCCAACTAGAAACCAAAAAATCTAGTGCAAAACTAGATAGAACAGTTGCTCCAACACCTCAACAAATCAAAAAACAAAGCGAGGTAACAGCAGTTACCGAGCCATCGCCTGATGTGTTCAGAGAGAACCGCAAGATATACTTGGAGTATGCAGAAAAAGTCGAAACAACAGCCAAAGCTATTTTAAGCAGTCAGCTAAAAACACTACAGGACAGGGGTAAGCCTGCACTGGCTAAGTTTGAGAAGTTGCGAGATAACGAGCCGTTATTTTTTGGTAAAGACAAATGGCGAGAGGACAAACAAAACGCCTTAAATGCGTTTAATGCGATCAAAGCAAGGCATGACAGCATAAAAGATAATGGCGTAACTGATGAACACTTAGAACAAGCTAAGCAGCACATAGCCAAACATGAGCCGTCATATCATGCCAAAGCACAACAGGCGATTGAGATACTACAAGAGTTAAACAGGGCGAAAAAAGACGACAAAGCAAAAGAGCATGGGGCAGACTTCCACGCCCAACAAGGCAAAACGTATAGCGGTAAGATATTGCGAGCTGATGAAAATGGCATAGTTCAGCAGACAAGAGACGGAACTGTTTATCACCCTGCTTTATCAAGTGTTGAGCAAGGAAAATCATATAACCTTGAGAACAATGGCAGCAGCTACAACGTACAACAGGAATATGAAGCCAGAAAGACTGACAAGAGCCTAGACCAAGATAGGGGCATGAACAGGTAGCTAACGCCCTTCGGTTGTTGGGTTAGAGGTAGCCAGGACAGGCGAAAAGACCGCCTGATCTTGGCTACCTCTCAACCTTAATTCTTACCATCTCTATCTCAAAGCCCTCTATCTTGTTGTTTTTCTATAAAATATAGTTTGTTGTCAGACTTTTCACGCCATTTACTCGGTCTTGTACCAACCTATCAATAACATAAGCTTTAATGTGTGACAGCATGACAATTTGACCATTTAATGTGTAGTTTGTACCCTCGATATTATATTTTTTGACAATTTTCTTAGCCGTTTCTACATGGCCTATAGCTTCATTGATCAACTGTTTAGCTTCAGCGCAGATAATATCATCATCGTTTTCAGCATCATCATAGTTGTTAATCATTACTAATGCTTGATTGTATAGTGTATCAGTGGCTCTTATCGCTTTTGCCACAAACTCCCATATTTGGGAGTCACTTGCAAACCCACCATTTACTAAGTCAATCAAATCATAATCACCAATATATTGGCATTTGAATACCTCAAAATCCAAGTGTTCAGCTATTGTTAGCCAATGGGACTTAAGTATGTCTTGAGAACCGAAATTAGCTCTACAAGCTACAGTTAAACTGTCACTCATACCCTCTTCACCTGAAAATAGATAAACTTTTATATCTGTTTTTATGCCAAAGATATTTTTAGTGCTATAAATCTGTGACGCTGGTGTTTTTATATCTCCAATTGATACTTGAGCTTCAATAATTTTCTGAATTTTCGAGTGTTCGACACCAATAATATCAGCTATATTTTGGCTAGAGATTACTATCTGATTTAACCTATCCATATTGCTTCATCCCTATTAATAATACTGGTAGTCGTCATCTTTACCGTTCAAATATTCCCTAATGGGTTTTTTCTTGCTGAACTTGTTAGGCTCTTTCTTAATCTCATTCACCATAAATTCAGTAAATAACTTCCAGTCACGCCCAATAGCACCAGTAGCTAGACCAGCATAAGTGCTTATAAACTCCTTATGAAGAACAATCCGCTTCAGCTGCTTATCTGACAATCCATCAATAGTGAACATATCGCCATTGGCAGAGTCCTGCTCAACACTGATTTCTTTTGTTTTTGTCTTCTCTAAAACGATAAAACTAAAGCCTATAATCTTGCGACCTTTCTTCTTTTGGGTGTAACTAATATTGAGGTCTGATTTTTCGTTTATCTCTTCAACAGCAAGGTTTAAAACCCTCTTTTTAAAGTTGCTCATAGTTTGATATTCATCAAAATCTAGCCCTAACTGCCCTCTAAATTTCTCCAATTCAAATACAGGTGTTTTTTTGGCTTGCTTCCATTGAACTAACAGCTCATAGAGCCTTACTGAATAATTACTATCCATTGCAGCCGTTTGTTCTAGTAAGTATTTGGTAAAAAACTCTTCAGCTCCATCAATCCGAGTAATACCTTTTACTACAGCTGGAGTAAATACAACCTCAATCGCTCCTTCGTCGTCTAAATATCTAACTTGGGATAACCAGCGAGATTTAATCAGTTTGCCTTCATCATCAAGATAGCTAAAACGTCTGTTAAACAACGTATCTTCAGCGTCTTTCATCATTAGATAACCGTTTTGACGAGTGGTATTAAAAACTTCAGCGTATCTTTTAGCATCAATACGCAGCGGTATATCTGCACTTAATCCCGTACCAGTTTCTCTAGCATCTACAACCGCTAACTGTACAATGCGTATTTCTGATAGTTTTAGATTCTGTAATACGGTATTTAAATAATTGGTTTTTACTACTAGGTTAGATTTAGCCATAACAACTTCCATATTTGAATACTTATATTTAATTGTATATTTAAATACAATTTTATTCAAGTATTCAAAAGGTAAGTAAACGTATTCGAATGGGTAAGTAAACGTATTCGAATGGGTAAGTAAACGTATTCGAATGGGTAAGTAAACGTATTCGAATGGAGGCTGTATCCCTTTGTTACCAAGGCATACAGAGGGCTTAAAAGCATTTAAAAGCATTTAAAAGCATTAAAAGCAATTTTTGTTGTTGATAACTACTAAAAAAATAAAAGAAAAAGCTAGAAAATATTCTTCTTTTGAGCAACTTCAATCAGGTAGTAGCATCGATTTTAACTGTTAATTTAACAG
>NZ_CM003598.1 GCF_001435845.1 Psychrobacter sp. P11G3 | reverse complement strand
GTATTATAGCTTATATATACACTGTGTATATACAGATCATATATACATAAGCTATAATACATTTTGTATATATATTAGCGATGGCTGAAAGCATGTTAGCAATGGATTTCAACCAAAAATCAACACAAAGGTTCCTTATGTTATAAGACTTCTAGTGATTTAAATTTCATTTAATTCTTGATTGGCACATCGCTATTTAATTTAAATTAATCATGCTATTTAATTAAGTGAGGCGACCGTGTGCGATAAAGAAGAAAAGACATCAAGTTCTAAATACTATTTCTCAGATGATGTCTTAGATAAACTGAAAGGTAAACATGACGTTACAGAACAAGAAGTTAAACAGTGTTTCAATAACTTAACCACTCGAACTTTAGTAGAAAATCGTGAAAAGCATAACCGACCAAACTCGCCAGACACAAGGTGGTTTATTGCAGAAACGAGAACAGGTAGAGAGTTAAAAGTCTGTTTTATGTTGATCTCCCGAAAAATACATATTAAAACAGCCTATGAACCAAATGCCACAGAAAGAGCGATTTATAATAAATTCACTAACAACAGTTAGTAGTATATTTAAGCTTACCTCAAAAACTTACATACAAATGGTATGTAAGTTTCGCTTCAGAAAATTCTAGATACACTCTACTTGAATGAAGTTGCTAGTGTTAGTGAAACAGCTCCTCATGCTGTCGACTAGCTATTGAGTAGTTGTATCTAAAACTGGATATAAAAGCATTATTTTAATTAAAACTAGAAGAGTTTTTTAAAATATGAGATTAAGCCTAATACCCAATATACGAACAATATATAGGTGTAAAAATGAAAAATACAGAGATCGAATTAGCCGAGTTCTATGAAAATACAGACAAATGGGAAAATCGTGAGCTAGGAGCAGATGAAGAATTTGCGAGCTTAGCAAGTGAGGCTGATGATGATGAGCTAATGAACTTACTGAATGAGCCTGATGATGAAAGTATAGATAGTAAAATGCAACTTATCTCCATCCGTTTGCCACAAACACTCATAGCAGACCTGAAAAATATTGGAAAAGCTGAAGACTTAGGCTATCAGACATTAGCTAGAGAAGTCTTAAAAAGGTTTGTTGATGCGGAAAACCGTAAAAAGTACAATGAAGCTATATATGAGAAAGAAAGAGCAATGGCTGATAATAGAAGATTAGCTGAAGAGTTAGAAGCTATGAAGAAGAGAAACGCCGAATTGCATGCGAAAGAAGGTAATCAACAGTGCGGTTAAATATATAGAATGGGAAAAGGATACTTATAAAATGCTGAATAGACTAGATTCATGGTTAGAATTTCACTTACACGTATTAAGTGTAAGACCAAAACCGTTCTATATTTTTATGGCTGGACTAGTACTTGCATTTGTATCTGCATTTATGTATCTCAAGCTTGTAGTGACTATTTCTAATACTCCTCTAATTAGTACACTCGTGACAAGCAATCTTAGTATCGTAGAATGGGGTTTCTATATTCTATTTTTAGGTACAATAATATATTTCTCCTGTTTAGCTGTATCCAAACATCAAGAAGCCTTTCGGTAAAACCGTGTCAAAAATCTAAGTGGGTAACACTATCATAAGTGTTGCTTACTTAGGTTTTATCACCATTATGGAAACCCCTTCCTATAATTTTGTTATAAGCTCCTCACTTGGAATTTTGTGGGCATTGTCATCGAAGTAATCTGCAAACAATGCCTTATCACTATCACGAGTTAAAAACTTATCTAGTTCATCAACAATAAAGCTTCTACTTATTTTGTCTTCGTTCATCAAACGCTCAACCATAGCACCCATTAAGATTTTTCGCTTACTATCCTGCTTACGATTGAGTTTACTCCTAGCCGACAGCTTTCGTTGCTTAATGGCTTGTATTCGATTTTCATTTTGAGTGATATATGTATCTAGCTTATCAAGGTGATCTATCATCTCAGTCAGCCATTTATTCTTCTTTGGATTATCTTTCTTAACAGCAGACCGAACCGATCTCATTTCAGCCAATAAACTATCACGGTCAACCAACATCTTAGCTAACTGATCTTCTAGTTCCCTCTGTATTTTAGACACCTAACTAGCTCCTTCCCTTGTATAAAACCTAAAAATAGTAGCATAAATGAGGTGCAAGGGCGCACTTATGCAAACTATGCTAAACTCCCCTTATCGGTGAGCTTAGCATAGTTTGCGTGCGGCAAAGGGAAATCCCCCTGCACCCCCTAAAAACCAAAACATTTTTCTGCTGAAAAATGACAAGGAATGAATCAGTAAGTTATGGCGATCTATCACTTATCCGTCAAAACATTTTCACGCAGCAACGGTCAATCTGCTACCGCTGCTGTGGCTTATCGTGCCGGTGCAAAAATTCATTGCGAACATGAAAGGCGTGACCATGATTATTCAAAAAAACGTGATGTGATACATAGTGAGATATTTTTACCACCCAATGCACCCAGCTGGGCAAATGACCGTCAGCAGCTTTGGAATGAGGTAGAGAGAGCCGAGAAACGCAAAAACAGTACGGTAGCAAGAGAGTTTGAAGTGGCATTACCGAATGAACTCAATGAACAGCAGCGTATTGCACTGGTGCAAGACTTCGCCAAGCAGATCATAGCAAGACACGGCTGTGCTGTAGATGCTCATTTGCATGATGATAAAGGCTCGTATAAGAGTAAAGAGAACCAACACGCACACATCATGCTAACGACAAGGCGATTAGAGCCAGAAGGTTTTACTAAGAAAACTCGTGAGCTAGACGAAAAGAAAAGCGGTGAGGTGGTTTATTGGCGTGAACAATGGGCAAAGACTGCTAATGAGCATTTGCGTGAGTATGCGATAGAGATTGACCATAGAAGTCTGAAAGATCAAGGCTTAGAGCGTGAACCAACCATTAAAATGGGCGTGGCTGCTAGTGCATTGGAGCGTAAAGGCGTAAAAACAGACCGTGGCGACATCAATCGTGAAGTAGCCAAATATAATAAGGTTCTCGAAACCAATAGTAATGAGAAAATTAACGATATTTTAAGCAAACAGCTTAAACAGGCAACCGAGCTTCATAACAAGCTACAGTTTATCAAACGTAGGTTGCCCGAAGTCAAAAGAGACATTACTGAAAAACAGCCTAAGCTATACCAAGCCTTTGATGATTTAGGAATACCAACGGCTGAGCCTGAACCCATTAGGAGTGTTGATAATGAGCAAGAACGAGAAAGAATCGAGCCAGTTAGTGCAAGATTGGATAGGCAGGTCAGCACTGAACGCCATACAAATGAGCGAAGACGAGAATTACCACCAGTTGGTAGCAGCGAGAGCAACGAATTGGGGCAAGGATATAACAGCGAAGTCCGACCTGCGGATCAAACAGTCACAAGCACCGCACCTAGAGGTATAGCAGAGCCGACACAGCAGCCCACAGAACCAATTCAACAGCCAAAAGCACCACAAGCCACACAAGAAGCCGTTAAAGCGCCCACAGCGCCAAATAAAGCCGATGAGATAGCCGAAAAGCGGCTAATGGTTAAGGATTTTGTGCAGAGGTGCAAGGAAGTGGCACAGCAAGCACATAGAAGCCAGTTAGATGCGATAAAAGCGCAAGCTAAGCCTATCTATGCTGAAATAGAGCGACTAAAAGATAATGAGCCATGGAATCCTTTTAAAACAAAGGCGTGGCAAGCAGAGTTGGATAAGAAAGTAGCGCAGTATAACGACATTAAATCATCGTTTGATGATTTAAAAAGTCAGGGTGTAACCAAAGAGCTTATACAAGCAGTTCATGCAGACGAGCACCGTAGAAACCCTATGGCATATAAGAATATCAGCGCCATAGAAGATGAAGTAACAGCGTATGATCAAGAGCAAATTGAAGTATTAAGAGAGCAGCGCCAACAGCAGTTGGTGCTGCAACGGTCAGAAGTAGAGAGAGATGTAGTTGATAAGGGTATTGATCGCTGAAATCATAATTACCTGTATTTAATATTCGTCACAAAATAGATAAGAGAGAGTAAATTGTGCAGAAGAGCGGAAATAACATAGCCGTAGAAGCGTCTGTAATATTTTCAGATGGGTATACAGGTTTACATGGTCAAGCAGAGTATAACGATGCTGTTGCTCACATTTATGATTTGATACGCGCATCATATACTTTATTGAAAAGTGATAGTTTTGCACCCTCTCTTTTTTTATCCATCACTATATTTGAAGAAATTGCCAAAATAAAAGCTGGGTATATGCGTGCAGCACAACAAAAGGATTTACTAAAAGTAAAAAGAAGAAAAGATCATCTTTTTAACCATGGTATGAAACATAAAATTGCAATATCACCTGTTTATCTAATTGGTAACCGCATAGCTAACAGTATTGGTGCTGATAGAGCTAAAGAAATTTTTGAAGGTTATAGTTCAGGGGAGTATTCATCACTGAGGGAGAAATCACTATATTTTGCACGAGATAATGATGGTTTGCATATCCCATCAGAATATGTAGATTCTAGTCTAGCCGCAGAGCATTTGCTAATAGCAGTTGAAATATTTGTTGATGAATTTCGGGGTATGACTATAAAGGCATCGACTATATGCGACGAAGCTAATGATTTCTATATGAAAGTGGAGACTATCCTTAAAAATATGAAGCAATCTGATTAGAGAGAGCGTGACCACTGACATCAACTCCATACAGCTTAACGGTAGCTCAATCATTATCGTGACTTGGGTCTGGGTTTTTAGATATTTATCGACTCAGTTTAGATTTTATATATTTTGATACGCGATTAGTGGAAAGATTAAGATGTTGATATATCTGCCTATCAACTTCTCTTTGGATTTTTCTTTCTTCTTTGGTTTGCTGAAACACTTTTACACTCAACTGTTTACCATCTGCAATTTTACCTATTTGGGCACTAATATTCTTTAATGCCTTATATGATCCTTGAATTGCATCCTCTCCTACTTGGGTTATACCCTTAAACTCAGAAAGATCGATGATAGAAGTGGTAGTGTACTCAAAACCCTCATGATCATGAGATATCACCTTGAATGATAAGCAAGCTTCAAAAGCCTTTTCACCGCACTCCTTGTACAGTCCGTAAGTAGTAAATAAAAAGCTACTTCTAGCCTTCCCACTTCCTAAAATTTTTATCCCATTCTTAAAAAAATTTAATTTCTCTAACTCTTTTAGTAAGTATTTTTGGTTTTTCGAAAGATCTTCCTCTTTTTCTGTTAGAACAAACGAAATGTTTTGGGCTATACCTTTACCGACGTTTTCGACTCGTACATTAAAAACCTGAAAATTACTCTTCGATTGCTCTATGAAAATCTCAATAAAGGGGCTAATTCCCTCTTTACGCAAGGCCTCCATTTGATTATCTTTAGTAAATCGCGATGCTCTTGCTTCACCAGCTATCACAACAGTTAAGAATGCTATTGCAACTGTCGCCAAAGACGCCATCGTTGCTGCGGAGTCTTCGGTTATTTTTATTATGTCTACAGGGGGTAATGGTGTAAGCGGTATTATACCTACCGTAATCAAACATAATATAAATCCAAAAACAGAGCATAGAAAATATTTAAAAGATTGCATTTGGAGGACTCTTTTACTATTTCTTCGTAAATATATATAGCGCTATCATCGTAGATTGCTAACGCATTTAGGTTGCCAGACGGACGGCTTATTTTATAATCTATCTCAATAATCTAAATAATCCCTAATTGGACGCTTCTTAAACTGTGAAGCGTCTTTTTTAAGGCGATTGATCATCTCAAACTCCCAACCACTATCGCTTTGGCCTGCTGCACTAGTAGGACTAACCATGTGATTATAGTCGGTAATAAACTGAGGATTACGAGCAATTCGCCCTAACTGCTTATCATTTAACCCTTCAATAGTAAATATATCGCCGTTATCAGCATCTCTTTTTTCAACTTTAGAAGCATTTTTTTCTTTACTTTTTTTCACTTTAAACTTGAATGTAAAACCTGCAATTACGCGTCCGTCTTTGTGTTGGTCATACTCAGCTTGAATATCCGTGTGCTTGTTTATTTGGTTGATAGCATGGTCTAAAACTCGAGCCTTGAAGTTATTCATTTTCTTGTATTGTTCAGGCTCAACACCTAACTTCCTACGTAGATCATCAACTGATATTTTGTTGGTTTTACCAACAGCTTTCCATTGCATCATCAACTCATAAAGCCTGATTGAATATTCGCTTTGCAACTCGCTAACCTGTTTTAATTCATACTCAGTATATTGCTTACTGAGTCTTGTTATTAGTGGAATAACTGCATCTGTAAATTGCAGTTCAACCATACCAGCATCATCAATATAGCTTATTTTTTGCACCCATCTAATTACATGGCGAGCTAGCTTTCCTGTTTTTTCGTGAATATCTTCATATTCAAAATGAGCATCAAATAATCCACTCGTAGCACTTTTTAACGCATCATATGAAGTATGCTTTTCTACCTTGAATTGTTCTTGGTAGCTTTTTGCTCTAATTTGCAGAACACCTTTAGCATCAATCAACTGTCTCTGCTCCCTAGCCTCAATGATTGCTAAAAAAATAAGACGTTGTTCAGGTATGCCAAGAGAGTAGCTAGCACTGATTAATTTATTATCTTTAGTTATTAACTGTTTATCGCTCATTTCGTACTTTCCACAGTAAATGATACAAGCACTATAACCCATAAAGCTACAATATGTACAATGTTGTAGCTTTATGGGTCGATAGACGTAGCTTTATGGGTCGATAGACGTAGCTTTATGGGTCGATAGACGTAGCTTTATGGGTCGATAGACGTAGCTTTATGGGCGATAAAGCCCTTTTATAGCAAGTGATGTAGAGCACTTAAAAGCTTTAAAATCTATTAAAAACATTAAAAACCTTTTTTTTAATTATTGACA
>NZ_CM003597.1 GCF_001435845.1 Psychrobacter sp. P11G3 | reverse complement strand
AAAACCTTTTTTCTTTTTTTTATTAACTAAAAGAACAAGAGCTTTTACCTATCTAAATTTGCAGTATCGATACTTATCTGTACCTGTAAAGCAAGTATTCGGAGTGACTCTCGCATAAAATTCACCATCTGGACCGTTAACCACATTATGAGCAATCTTAGCTGCTGCTAAACTATTGTATTTAGTTTGACGCTCTGCAATGTCTGCTTTGCTAGGCACAAGTAACCAAACAGAAAATAAAGTAAGAGCAAATATACAAGCACATATAGCACCTACCAGACCAGCAGCCTTCCAACTTAGTGATCTAGCAAACTCATCTGATAACTCTTTGGTGTATCGTTCAGCGCCTTCTCTAGCTTCCTTTCTAACACTGATTAACGTGTTTTTGGCATCATTGGCTAATTGCCGATTTTGTTCCTCAAACTCAGTAGAAAAAAAGCTTAAACTCTTAAAGTTGGCATCAAAGGTTTTTTTCATATCTGACGATAATAGGGATAAATCATTAATGCTGGTGGTGGCTAGGTTCACGGTTTGTACTAAGTGATGATTCGCCTTTTCAACATGACCGCCAACGCCTTGCGTTAACTGGTTATGGTAGTGATTCAGCACCGCAGACACCTCTTTGCTAACCTCTTTAGCCGCACCAATAGCAATCGCTGATTTGATGACATTCTCTCGTTCTTGATAATCCTTGAGCTGAGCTGTTAGATGGTTTACCAGCTTGGCGGTTGCTGCGTCTCTGTCTTTGGTGGCTTGATCTGTTGCCTCTATTTTTTCTAACAAGGCGGTATTATGTTCTGTCAATGTGGCAATGGCGGTAAGTAGGTCTTCAAGGTTGGGTGTCTCTGACATTTTTATCTTCCTAATCCATAGCTGCGGCTGCGGTTAATCTCATTACTGTAGTCTGCAATGTCTTTTTTTACGCTCTCAATGGCTATCTGTTGCGTCTGTTCGATAGTTTGACTGTGATTGTCTGTAAATGCACTTAAAGCACCTTGTAGGGCTGCTGTGTGCGTTTTACGCTCACTGGTATAGTGTATATTTTTAATCTCATTCAATGCTTGCTGTGATTTGTCGTTAACTAAGTCCGTTAACGCGCCACGCTCATTTGACGCAAGCTCGCGCTGTCTTTGTGTGGTGTTTGGGTTATCCGTGTATTGATCGAGGCTGTGCATGACTTCATTAGCGACTGAAATCGCTAAAATAAGTTTGCCGGTCTTGCTGTTTGGATCAATCCCTTTCTGCGTATGCTGTTCCAATTGTGCCATTACAGCTGCATACAGTGATTTTTTGTCGGCAAGGAATTGCTTGTTTTCAAGCGCAAGCTGCCTTGCTCTGTCGGCTCGTGCCTGTTCAACGCGCTCACGTTCGGCTTGTTCACGTTTTTGTTGGTCGGCAAGGTCGCGCTGTCGCTGCTGCTCCAATGCTACCTCTTTTTGTTTTTGCTCATTCTCGCGCTTAGTCTTAATGCCCTTTGCCATCGCCATAGCTTGTGCAACCGCATCTAGCGTGGGTGCTTTAGGCTTTGGCGCAGGTGGCGGTTCAGGTTCTTTAATGGGTTCATCTGCTGTGCTTGCCACGCTTGGCGTGGGTAAATCATTACTGGTCGCCTTTGTTGGTGGCGGTGTGCTGTGTTCAACGTCTTCAATCTTATGACCATTCAAGATAATGGCATCAGCGGCATCATTTACCATCTGATTTTTGGTAAGCGCTACGTCCCACACCAGCTCGTTACGCTCGTTGATTATTTCGTTGATGGTGCCGAGCTGTGTTGCTGGCGTTTTATCAATCTCGTAATGCTTACCTTCTTCTTTGGCTTGCTCTGCTTTTTTTAGCTCTCGTTCGTATTTGTCACGTTCTAGCTTGGTAGCGACTGACCCCATTTTGAGCTGTGGCTCAATATCAATCCCTTGCGCGGCATAGCTGCGACTATCTATCAAATCGTGCTTATGCTCAGCTAATTTTTCATTAGCAAGCTGCTCCCATAGTTGGCGAACCTCTTTGATCTCATGGCTCACGCGTTCCATGCCAAGCGAACGCCGCTTATTATCGGATAGCTCAATGGTCGCTTTGTCGGTCAGTATGATCTGATTGTTATCGTCAATCTCTGCGGTGCGCGTGGTGAACAGGATATGAGCATGGAAGTTTCGAGGGTCTGCGCCCCGATCAATCTCTTTTTGTGTCGGTTGATGAATGGCACAATCGGCAATCGTACCGTAACGATCCGCAAGCGTTTGGGCGAACTGGTGCGCGATTGTTTTTCTGTCTTCTGCGCTTAACTCATACGGCAGATTGACCAGCCATTCACGCGCCACACGCGCATCCTTTCTCTTCTCGGCAGCTTCCGCTTTGTTCCATACATCACTACGATCAATATCAGCGTTGGCAGCAGCCAACGCTGTCGGCAAAATAATATCGGCACTTATTACCCCATGCTTTTTTGAATAATCATGGGTCTTACCGTATCGCTTATCTTCTAGTTCTACCCCTGCGCGATAGCTCGCACTGGCAACAGCACTTTGTCCGTTACTTCGAGATATTGATTTAGTCGATGCGATAAAAATAGCCATTTCTACAAGCTCAGTTTTTAGGTTTTTGGCACTACGTCTTTTCGTAGTGCTGGGGGTGTGGGGGTTTACCCCTGCCGATGTTTTGACTTCATAAATGTATTGCCGTAGGTAATAAACATTTGTGAAGTCGAAAACTCGCACTTAGTCAGTGGGACTCAACCATCTGTCAAATGACTATATCATAAACTGTTGTTAGGTATTGGCGAAGTTGCTATAGTTAAGTACATGAATAATTTGATAATTCAAGGAACGGTTATGAGCTTACTCGGTGGTAGTGATTTAAAGGAACAGCAGAAGATTAATGAACTTGAGCTTAAGATCAATAGAGAGAAGCAGAAGCTAGATAAGAAACTGACACGGAAAAAAATACTACTGGGCGCTTTTCTTGTAGATGCTTTAGAGAAGAATTCGTTAGATGGTTTAAGGGAATATACAGCCGATAATCTGTTAGATTTTTTGAGCAGACAAACGGATAAGGATTTAATGGCAGACTTAGTGAAAGAACTTAAGGATAGAGCTAGTGTTGAGAATAACAACGAAGCTAAGATAGACTCTAAGCTATTTTGAATAATTTAGTGATTTATGCTTATAAAAAAATCTCGTATTGATTTACTTAATACTTAATTTTTTTTGGTTAAACGGTGCTGTAATAGAGTGATTTTGAGGAAATTAGGAAATGGTTATTTCAAAGCTATACATAAAAAATTTCAGAGGTTATACAGAACAGACTATAGAAATACACAAAGATTTAAATGTAATTATAGGGAAAAATGACGTGGGGAAGTCTACTATTTTAGAGGCTTTAGAGATTTTTTTTAACAACGATACAGTGAAAATTGATGTTTTAGATTTAAATAAAAAGAGATTGAATGGAGCAGACAGTGATATTACAATTCAAGTATCTTTTAAGATTGACTCAAAAAAATCTTATACAATTGATACTATTCCAACGCAACTATCACAAGAATACTTATTAGATTCAGAAGAATATTTAACTATAAGAAAGGTTTGGAATGCTTCAGGGTCAAATATAACGTCAAAATCATTAAAAACTTATATAGTTGCAGATTATCCTTATGCAAAATTCAACAACCCATTAATATGTAGAAAAATAACTGACTTAAAAAAAGAACTAGCTTTATTCCACAGTAGTCATGATACTACTGTGGTTAATAAAACTATTTGTAGTGAGATTCGTAAAGCTATTTATGAGTTTTCAAATATCCAAAGTTCAGACTTAACAGAAACTATTATTCCTATTGATGCGGAAGATGGAAAAAAAATTTATGATGCAATTAAAGTAGATCTACCACTTTACTTCCTTTTCAAGGCAGATAGAGAAAATAAGGACTCAGATTCAGAGGTACAAGGTCCTCTAAAAGTCATTACTAAATCTATTTTAAGTGGAATGCAAGAAGATTTAGATAAGTTAAAAGATAAGATAGTAACAGCAACTGAAGAAGTTGGTTTAAGAACCATAGAAAAACTTAGGGAAATGAACCCAGAGATTGCTAACGCATTAACACCGACGGTTTCAACAAAAGCATGGGATAGTTTGTTTTCATTTACATTCGAAGATGAAGATGGGATACCAATTAACAAGAGGGGAAGCGGTGTAAGAAGATTAATACTTCTAAACTACTTTAGAGCTGAGGCTGAAAGACAAAGAGTATCAGAAAAAACGGTTATTTATGCTCTGGAAGAACCAGAAACTGCACAGCATCCAGACTGGCAAAAAATGTTATATAGTGCTTTAGTTGACCTTTCTGAACAAGAAAATACCCAGATATTACTAACGACACATAGCCCTAGCTTAGGTGCATTGGTCCCTACAAATAATATTATTTTTATATACCGAGAACATAATCAAATAGAAATTGAGTCGAACGATCCATTAGTGCTAGATAAAGTCACTCAATCTTTAGGGGTAATGCCCAATATTACAATTGCAAAAGTCGATTCAAATATAAAGTTGATTATATGTTTAGAAGGATACACAGATGTTGAGTTTTTAAAAAATATATCGCCTTGTTTTAATTTTGACTTAAAAAATAACTCTAATATTTTAATTATACCTCTAGGAGGCGGCAACTTAGAACATTGGGAAAACTATAAATATTTAGATAAGTTATCTAGCATTCCACAAATGCATATTTATGATAGAGATGTTAAAAAATATAAAAGAATAATAAACAAGATTAACCAAAATGCATTACACAAAGCTTTCCAGACAAAGTTTTATGAGATAGAAAATTACATCCATCCCAGCTTACATAGCCAGTGCTATGAATTTTCAGATCCATTCATTGATATGGCAGATAGTCGATGGATAGACACTTGGAAAGATATGAACATCCCTAAAAGCTTAAGTGCCCATTTAAAAGAATGCTACAAAAACGGAGATAGAAACTTAAAGGAATATAATGAAAAAGAAATAAAAAGAAAATTTAATCTAGAGTTGTCTAAAGATTTAAGCGTAGGTCTACTTCAAGATATGGATGCCTATACTGAAATCAATGAGTGGTTCGAACATATAAAGACCGTTACATGTGAAGTAAATTCATCTTCTTAAGCCCCACCACCTTCACTTAAGTAGATAGTAAATGGTTGAGAGTAAGGCTTAAACCTTACCCTCAACATATTATATCTTTAAATTACTCCATGGGAGTGATTCAAAATAATCTTGGACTACGGTATACATATCTGCTGGAGGTACTTCTGTATCGATATCTATTTCAAGAGAAAGGGTATGAAAATCTTCGAGTGAGAGTCTTTTTATCTCTTCATCTCTCATTCCAAATTGATTTAAGTATTCTTCTATTCCTTTACGCTCAGAGCATTTTATCAGTTTATCTAATACAGTTTTTTTAGTTTCGTTTGAGTATAAAAGACTTGCTTCTTGGTTTAAAAGATAGTGAATATCGAAAACATCCTGACGGCGACTACGAGTTCTAACGATCTGTTGTAGTATGCTGCGATACTTCTCAGCTATAAGCTGTTCAAGTGAGTAACATAAAACATTGAGTCGGTCAGTTAACTTGAAGTTCTCAGTATCACTTACTGACACACTCTCATTGAAGCTAATATCAAGCTCAATGATGTGAGGAGATTGCTTGTTATCTAAGCGTTTTATAGCGTTCTTATTTGTGCTATCCGCATACCCAATCCTCGCTTTATAAGCCGGGAACTTTACTTTACTAGGATCTTTAGGCATGTATTTTATAGAATGAACTAGGAGCTTTAAGTCGTAGTCATTTAAGGCGACAACAGCTGTAATTTGCTTGCTTAGCTTTAATTCTAGATCTTCTTTGCTTAAAACTTCCATGTTATCTAAAGAAGATAGATCTAGATCGGTTGTATAGCGTTCCGAGCCATAAGCTAAAGATAATACTATTCCTCCCTTTATGACTAAATTTTGCGATAAGAATTTATCACGAGAGATAGCCAATAAAATTAAGTGAATAGCTTGCCTAAATTTTTTTTCATCATCATTTTCTGCTCTGTCTATCCATTCTTCAATATTTTTCATTTTTATTTAAACACACTATGATTAAGGGATAGACACCAGTCCTCACTATATGAGTCTGAGTAAGGTTCGTTTGATATCATTTTACGAGTTCCTCCTCTAGCTGTGGAATAAGTCTTCCATTCAGCGATTATAGGATCCTGAATATCCAAATGAGAGTTTAGGATGAAACCAATGCGACTTTTATCGATAGCAGTGCCATATAGCTCAACTGAGTCTATGATTTCATTTAAAAGAACCTCTGCCATTTCTTCATAAACCTCTAAAACATGTTGAAATCCACCGCATAAATCGGGATTTCTCACCATTTCTAAGAACAAATCTCCTATGCTAATAATTCTAACGCCTTGGCCTTTATTCATATGAGGGTAAAGGCATGAGCGAGAGTGAACATTAAGGTATTTGCCCTTAATTTTGATACGTTCAGAAGGGTATGGAGGTATAAAGAAATCATTCTTTTCTAGGTTTTCACCATTTGGGCTGTTTTCTGAGAGAATTTGTGACTGTGTTTTCTTCCACAATGGTCTGGTAGGAGCAATATAGTCAATTCTTTTTGGGATTCTGTTAGTAAGATTGTAGAACCTCATGGCGCTCAAATACGTTATATATCCTATATTATATAGCGAGCAAACTATTTCTAGGTCGCTAGGGTCTTTGTTAGCGATAACGAAGTAGTTGTCATATGGTTTTTGTACCAAGCCGCTAGATACAAGATAGTCCGTAACTTCAGATAATTTTTTCTTTAAATTACTATCCGTCCTGAACCCTTTGATATTTTGGTTTTGGAAGGATCTGGTTTCACGTATATAATGCAAAAACTCATACAACTCTGAATCGAAGAAGGCTGCTTTTCTGCCTAACCCAATTACCCAAAGGCTTGTAGCCTCTTCTATAGAAATTGTTTTTTGCATATTGGTCACATATTGTTTATAAGTCCTTAGGACTTATAAACAATATGTGACTAGTTTGCAAGCTTTTTTTTGTAAATGATATAAATTTTACCTGAGCCAGAGCTGATAAGGCTTTCAAGAATTGACATAAGACACAGGACATATTAAAATGCGTCCTAAGGACGCATTTTAATATGTCCTGCGATAAGTAAAAAAACTATATTATTTAAAGATAAAGCATACCCCAAGGGAACCAGCTAATTCACTCTTCAAACCTATTAACAGACTACTTAAAACAGACTGCTATAATGGAACCACTTATAATAGACCGCTAGCATTAATAATCTAAATAATCCCTGATTGGACGTTTCTTAAATTGAGAAGCGTCTTTTTTAAGGCGATTAATCATTTCAAACTCCCATCCTTGCTGCGACTGTCCAGCTGGGCTAGTAGGGGTAACCATGTGATTATAGTCAGTAATAAACTGAGGGTTACGAGCAATACGTCCTAGCTGTTTATCATTTAGATCTTCAACCGTAAACATATCAGCTGTATCTACGTCTCTACTAATACCTTGTCGTGTACTGCTTTTCGGTTTGCTTTTTGACAGTACCTTAAATTTGAACCCAATAATGTTTTTACCATCTTTTTCTTGCTCATAGCTAACTTTGATATCAGTGTGCTTATTAATTTCTTTAATAGCTTTGTTTAAAACACCAGATTTGAAGTCACACATCCGTTCATATTCATCATCATCCACTCCAAGTTGCCCCCTAAATACTTTTAAGCCAAATAAAGGGGTCTTTTTGGCTTCACGCCATTGTATTAGAAGTTCATACAAACGTACTGAATACATGCTGTTGAGCATCGATGTTTGTTCTAACGTGTACTTAGTAAAAAACTGTTCTATACCATTTATACGTGTTATTTCATTTACTACCGCAGGCGTAAATATAATTTCGATAGTACCTTTATCCTGCTTATACTTTGCTTGACTTATCCAACGGGACTTAACGGGATAACCATCGTTTTCGTCTAAAAAAGTAAACCTACGCTCGAATAGGTTCTCTTCTGCTTTTTTAAGTACGTCATAAGCACCCTGTCGTGTCGTTCCAAACGCTTCAGCGTACCTTGAGGCTTTTATAGTTAAAGGTTTATCGGCTGATAAACCTTCATTTTTCTCTCTGCTGTCTATGATAGCCAACTGAACCAATCTTATTTCAGCAAGCGTAAGATTTTGGATTGCTGTATTTAGCCTGTTTGTCTTAACTATAAGATCCATCTTATTATTACCTGCATTCACACTTGGTTTCATCAACTTAGCCCCTCTAACTATATAACGATAAATAATATAGCACCATTATAACGATAAATAAATAGATATCGTTATAAGGTAAGTAAACTACGTTCTATGGGTAAGTAAACTACGTTCTATGGGTAAGTAAACTACGTTCTATGGGTAAGTAAACTACGTTCTATGGGTCGTGAGTGCCTTTAATACCAAGGGATGTAGCGGACTTAAAAGCTTTTAAAAGCATTAAAAGCATTA
>NZ_CM003596.1:3003297-3256231 GCF_001435845.1 Psychrobacter sp. P11G3 | reverse complement strand
GAAAAATACTGACCTTGTAATCTGAAATAATAGTTATTTTTTAGCAATATAAATTGCTACCTAAGCCTCGATATTACACGTAACAACTAACCAAAAAGTTCGTACTGATATCCTATACGAAGGTGTATATCAAGTAGCGCCTAATTTAACACAGATACCCTGTGGATAAAACCTTGTTTTTTGTGGATAAGACTGTGGACAGTTTTATGCATAACTTTCACAAGCTAGTTATCCATATTTAACCCACAGTTTATCCACAAGTTTACCCATAGCCTAGTAAATTGATAATAAAAAGGAAAATAGACTTAACCACAGATAATTATGGTCCCAATAATAACAATACTATATCTATATTAATTAATTATTATTATAGTGTTTGAACCAACCTGTGGATAACTTTGTAAATATATAGAATATATAACTATAAAATTTGGTTAACTAGAAATAGGTTTTAAGGAAATATCTTTACTAGATTTGTATGAGGTATTTCCTATTTAGGGACAAAGCAAATTAGTTTATTGACCAAAACTATACTGAATGGTATAATCCTCCGTTATTACGAATTTAGTCCATTATTTTGATAGGTGAGTTATGAAACGTACATTCCAACCAAGCGTGATCAAGCGTAAACGTACTCACGGTTTCCGTGCTCGTATGGCAACTAAAAAAGGCCGTCAGGTCTTAGCTCGTCGCCGCGCTAAAGGACGTCATCGCCTTACTGTATAATCAGTAGATTGCGATAAGCATGGCTAACAGTGCTTGTTGTGTTCTTATTGCTTATAGATTGCGATAGTCAATCATCACAACTGACACTTAGCCATATATTAAAAGCGCCCACATAGGCGCTTTTTTTGTCTCTATAATTTGTTATTATTTCTTCTATCGTTATTCTACTAGGTTGTACTATGTCCAATACTCTATCAGATACACCTGCAGCTAGTTTCACTAAACAGCAACGCTTGCTTACCCCTGCAGCCTTCCGTGAGGTATTTGACGCACCTGAGCGCAAGATTCATCAGAGTCATTTAATGGCTTTTGTACGTACTAACGAGCATGCACAGCCACGAGTCGGTATGGCTATTACCAAGCGTAAAGTACCTACTGCTGTCGCTCGTAATCTAATCAAAAGATATGTGCGTGAAGAGTTCCGTACCAAAGCTTTCAAAATGGAAAATAATGACATTGTTTTTATTGTCAAAAAACCTATTAAAGATATAGATAATAAAGAATTAAAAAATCAAATAATTAATATTTTTAAAAAAATAGAAAGAAAATAAAATGAATTTTTTATTTAAAGAAATACTTATAAGTAAATTTATTTATAAATTATTTTTTAATTTAATTATTTTTTATCAAAAAATAATTAGTCCTATAATACCTGCTCGTTGTCGCTATTATCCGACATGCTCAAATTATGGCAAACAAGCTTTAACATGGCATGGTACTCGTAAAGGTGGTTGGTTATTATTAAAACGTCTTAGCAGGTGTCACCCTTTAGGTGGACACGGTATAGACTTTGTACCCTTACCCTTAGCTTCCTATAGCTATCAATACATATCTTTTACTGATGTATCAAATAATAACCCCCAGAGTTTGGGTGTTTATCGAGACAATACTAGCTATGTTTCACAGCTTAATCATTTGATAAAATCAACATGAAGTCGTCCTCTTTAGTCTCAGATAGATACTCTGTTAAGTTACCCACAAGTTATCCACACTCTTGGTATCATTTGAGACAGATTTTTAGTAAAATGATGCACATTTTATGTAAATGACTACTGATGCAGTTGCAATGTGACAGGACAGCTGTGTAGGACAGTCATGACACATGCCCTAATTTTTCATTCCCTAATTTTTTAATCTAGGAAAGGTTTATGCAAAAGATATTTCGGGTGATGATCATCATTGCGATGCTAATTACCGCTTATCTGCTGATTTTGGCATGGCGAGATGATTATGCCGATGCTCCAGCTGTAGATGCGGTGCCAGAAACTACAAGTTCGGTAGGTGCTGACATTCCTTCTACTACTGGTGCAGCAGGTGATATCCCGGTACAGACATTACCTGTGGATAATAGTGCTGTGACAGCGACTCCTGCGAAAAACGCTGGTCTAATCACGGTAACAACTGATCGCTATGATATAAAAATCAATCCAGAAGGTGGTGATATTGTTTATGCTGCACTCAAGCAGTATGACGCAACGCTCGATAGCGATAAGCCTTTCGTATTGTTAGAAAACAACAGTAACCGTGTGTATGTGGCTCAATCTGGACTTATTGGTCAGAACGGTATTGATACAGCAGAAGGTAGAGCGACTTATAACCATACTGCTAACAATTATGTGATGGAAGATGGACAGCAAACGTTGTCAGTGCCGCTTACTTATAAGAAAGACGGTGTGACGATTACCAAGACTTTCACTTTCACTGAAAATAAATATCCAATCGATATTAGCTATCAGATTCAAAACGCGTCTACCAATGCTTGGCAAGGTCAGATGTTTGCACAGTTAAAGCGTGATGATAGTAAAGATCCTGGTATGTCTGATAAAGGCGCGCTGAGCATGGCGACTTATCTAGGCGGTGCTTGGGGTACCCCAGATGATCCTTATAATAAGCTGAAATTTGGTGACTTTAGTGATGGTGAGTTGACGACCACTAGCGATAAAGGCTGGGTTGGTATCGTACAGCATTACTTTGTATCTGCTTGGACGCCTGAAAATTTCACTGGTAAATTCTTTACTCGTGAAACAGGTAGTGATTATTTTATCGGCTTTAATAGCCAACCAGTGAATGTAGCACCAAACAAACAAGTTACTTTAAATGCAATACTGTATGCAGGTCCAAAAGTTCAGTCTGAGCTAAAAGACGTTGCGGTAGGCCTTAACAAAACAGTTGATTATGGTCTGCTGTGGCCAATATCAAAGGTCTTATTTGCTATCTTGGAAGGTGTGCATAAGGTTGTTGGTAACTGGGGTTGGTCAATTATTTTACTGACTATCTTAGTAAAAATTGCCTTGATGTGGTTCTCTAATAAGAGCTACTACTCGATGGCTAAAATGCGTGCCATTGCGCCAAGACTCAAAGTGCTTAAAGAAGAGCATGGCGATGATCGGATGAAAATGTCGCAAGAGATGATGGCGATATACAAAGAAGAAAAAGTCAATCCGATGGCAGGTTGCTTGCCAATCTTGATGCAGATGCCGATTTTCTTAGCTTTGTACTGGGTATTAGTAGAGAGTGTTGAGTTGCGTCACGCACCATGGATTTTGTGGATTCAAGATCTGTCAGCGATGGATCCGTGGTTTATCTTGCCGTTGTTAATGGGTGCGTCGATGTTTGTACAGCAGCAGTTGAACCCGCAGCCAGCAGATCCGATGCAAGCAAAAGTCATGAAGTTCTTGCCGATTATCTTTACTGCATTCATGCTGTTCTTCCCAGCAGGTTTGGTTTTATATTGGACAGTCAACAACTTGTTTAGTATGACTCAGCAATATATCGTCAATAAAAAAGTCGATGAAGAGCAAAAGCGTCGTACGGTAAAAGTGGTCGATTAATCAGTTCTTTGTCAGAAACACCAAAAACCATCGCGCAAGCGGTGGTTTTTTTATAGGTGGTGGATAAGTGGTAAATGTTATCCACAGCTTATCAACATTATCCACAGCTTATAAATATCAAAACGAATATATGTCTGATGCGGCTACCTTTCAAAGTTTGCTTTGTCAGTATGAGTCCAGACGTCTATAATGGAGCTTTTAAACATTGAGAGTCATTGTGGATTCCTTAGAGACAGCATTAGCCGTACCTAATTCTTCTGAAAAGTCTAATACATCTGGATTGGCCACAATTGCTGCGATTGCAACGCCGCTTGGGCGAGGAGGTGTGGGTGTCATACGTCTATCAGGCAGCCGTGCTTACGATATGGCATGTGCCCTAACAGGTAAGTCTGCTTTTACGCCGCGAATGGCTAGCTTTTGTCGTTTTTATCAAGCTGATGGCACTGTCATTGATGAGGGATTGGTCTTGTTTTTCAAAGGTCCGCATTCATTCACAGGTGAGGACGTTATTGAGCTGCAAGGGCATGGTGGTGTTATTTTACAAAACCAGTTGCTCGCGCGCGTATTTGAGCTAGGTGCCAAGCAAGCAAGTGCAGGAGAGTTCTCTTATCGTGCCTTTGATAATGATAAATTGGACTTGGTGCAGGCAGAAGCGATCGCTGATGCGATTGATGCCACCAGTGCTGCCGCCGCCAGTAGTGCGATTCGTTCTTTAAGTGGTGAGTTTTCACAAAAAATTAACCAGTTATTAGAACAACTCATTCACCTTCGTTTACATGTCGAAGCTGCTATTGATTTCCCCGACGAAGAAGACGTTGATTTTTTGTCTGATGGCGTCATACAAAGTAAGCTTGAGCAGACGCAAGATAAGATACAACAAGTTTTATCAACGGCAAAGCAAGGTCAGCTTTTGCGCGACGGTATCCATGTCGTGCTAGCAGGTAGGCCAAACGCAGGTAAATCTAGCTTGCTCAACCGCCTTGCAGGGCAAGAGCGTGCTATCGTGACTGATGTCGCCGGTACTACGCGTGATACGCTGCAAGAGACAGTCGTGCTCAATGGTTTGACGCTACATCTGACTGACACAGCAGGCCTACGTGAGACAGAAGACACTGTGGAACGTATCGGAATCGAACGTGCCCGTACAGCCATCACGCAAGCTGATATGCTACTGATGGTCTATGATGTGACTCGCGATGTTGAAGAAGAAAGCACACCGTTGCAGCTTGCTGAACAGTTGTTTGGTGAACTGCCAGAAGCTAAACGCTTACTTATCATTGCTAATAAAAGCGACTTATTGAGCGATAATAATAGAGAAGAAAGTGCTGCTAAGACCCAAACTGAAATCAAAAACAGAGGTTATCAGCAGGTTAATGTTTCATGTGAAACAGGCATTGGTATCGATAACTTGGTTGAAGCATTATGTGAGAAAGTAGGCTTTCATCCACCAGAGAATAGCTTAATCGCTCGTACCAGACATCTCGATGCACTTAGACGAACTGCTAATTTCTTGGCAGAAGCCCATGAGCAATTAACGGTATTCGAAGCGGGTGAGTTGGTTGCTGATAGCTTACGTCAAGCACAGCAGAGCTTGGGTGAAATTACGGGTGAGTTCAGCGCTGATGACTTATTGGGTAAGATATTCGGCAGCTTTTGTATTGGTAAATAACTGTTAAGTGGTTTTTGTTATTATCCAATAACATGAACCATTATAAAAACACTGCTTTTATTCTCAATCGTAAAATAAGGAAATGCTATGCACTGTCCGTACTGTAATGCGTCAGAGACCAAGGTTATTGACTCACGTCTTGCTGCGGAAGGGGCACAAGTGCGTCGACGCCGTTCGTGTAACAGCTGCCAAGAACGTTTTACGACTTTTGAGATGGTAGAAGTGGTCATGCCAAGAATCATCAAATCAAGCAACAAGATCGAACCTTACGACAATGAAAAGCTGCGCCGTTCTATTTTACTACCTTTACAAAAGCGTCCTATCACTATCGATGAACAAGAGGCGATGATTAGTCGTATTGAAAAACGTGTTAGGCAGATGGGTGAGCGAGAAATCAGTAGTAAAGTCTTGGGTGAAATCATCATGAGTGAACTCAAAACTTTGGATGATGTCGCCTATGTACGCTTTGCTAGTGTGTATCGCGACTTTCAAGATATCGATGCATTTCATCAAGAAATTGCCAATATTCGTCCAAATGAGAAGTAAGCGAAGCAAGCTTTTGAGTAATCCCTAGTTGATAAGTGTTTCCCAATTACTAATCAGAATTATCAATCAGCTTTCAACGCTTATTTTCTTATATAGAGTCTTCAACTATTTATTAAGCCTAGCCTTATGTCTAATCAAAGCCATGCTCAAGATGCACAAGACCGCTACTTTATGATGCTTGCTATCGAACAAGCGAAGCGCGGTTTGTATACTACTAGACCGAATCCTGCAGTAGGCTGCGTTATTGTTCAGGCAGAGCGGATTGTTGGTCAAGGGTTTCACCCTAAAGCTGGCGAACCACATGCAGAAGTGTTTGCACTTAAAGAGGCCGGTACACAGGCAGCAGGGGCAACTGCTTACGTTACATTAGAGCCATGTAGTCATACGGGACGTACACCACCATGTGCGCTGGCACTGGTTGTTGCTAAGGTAAAGCGCGTTGTAGTTGCAGGTCTAGATCCAAATCCGCAGGTTGCAGGTCGCGGTGTGAAACTATTAGAGCAAGCTGGTATTGAGGTAACGGTCGGTGTCCTGACAGAGCAGGCAGAAGTACTAAACCGTGGTTTTCTAAAAGCCATGCGTACTCAAATGCCTTATGTACGATTGAAAATAGCGACCAGTTTAGATGGCCGTACAGCGATGGCATCTGGTGAATCAAAGTGGATTACCTCGACAGCTGCCCGCGAAGATGTACAAAAACTACGAGCACAAAGTGGTGCGATTATCACAGGTAGTGAAACCGTAATAACTGATAACCCGCAGCTCAATGTGCGCTCAGAACAATTGGACGTACCACCTGAAAAAATACCTAACCCTAAAATAGTCATACTTGATAGGCGTCAGCGTTTAAAGCACAGCCTACAGTCTGATTATCAGCTGTGTCAGCATCCAGATACTATTTATTGGCATGAAGATGATTTGCCGGCGTTGTTGGCTAAGTTAGTCAGTGAGCATCAATGCTATGACGTGTTAGTGGAGGCAGGTGCTAGCGTTGCAGGTAGTTTTTTGAGTCAACAGTTGGTAGATGAGCTAATCGTATATCAAGCACCTTGTTTACTTGGTGAGCAAGCTCGTCCAATGGTTGATTTCAATCCTATGTCCCTTGCTCAGCAGTTACGGTTTGATATAGAAAGTCATCAACAGCTTGGTCCAGATCTTAAATTAACCTTATTACCTTTATAAATATTCTTCGTATAAGTAGGTTGTCCACAAATCATAAGAATAAGCTTGGAATGTGGATGAAACAGTAATTGATTTACGTGTTTCACATGGAACTGTGTATAACTTTGTTTCACATGAAACAAGAAAGATATGTGTCTCTAGGATGTATTTATAAATATTATTTTAAATCAATAACTTAGAATTTATTTTCTAGATGGATACGTACCATGAGAAATTTACATTTGTTGTGGATAACTATGTATTTATAGTGGTTTCTAACTATACCTCTATTGATTTATCCCTACTTATCCACAACCTATCCTATTAAAGGTCAAATCTATTGATGTTTCACTGTCAGCTATTTGAACAAATTGTGATGAAGAATTGATAGTTGATTTGATAAACTAAAATATTCGCCTATAACGGCAATACTATAATGAGATGAGGATAATATGTTTACTGGAATTATAGAAAGCGTTGGAAAAGTTAAATCTATGCAGGCTACAGGCGGTGACATACGTTTGACAGTAGAGTCTGATGACTTGGATTTCAGTGACGTGAAGCTAGGCGATTCTATTGCATCGAATGGTATCTGTTTAACCGTGGTAGAGCTCGGAAGTAACTACTACTCTGTCGATGTCTCACGTGAAACGATTGCTAGAACAGCATTAGAAGGGTTAAAAGCCGGACATACGGTCAATCTAGAAAAGGCCATGCTACCAACGACTCGTTTTGGTGGTCATATTGTCGCTGGTCATGTAGATGGAGTAGGGGTAGTTAGTAAATTACAACAAGATGCTCGTTCTATCTATATTGAGATTGAGATACCCCAGGATCTGGCGCACTATACAGCGACCAAAGGCTCTATTACAGTAGATGGTATTAGTCTGACGACCAATTTAGTGCGTGACAATATTGTTTCTCTAAATATCATTCCGCATACTGCTCAAGTGACAAATATCGCTAAGCATTGGTTAGTAGGTAACAAAGTGAATATTGAAGTAGATATCGTTGCCCGTTATCTAGAGCGTCTATTAAATAAATCTCAATCTGGCGGTATGAATGCGTCAAACCCGCAAAGTCAAATCACAGAAGCATTTTTGGCCGATAATGGGTTTATGAAATAACAATTAAGCTTACCGAAATATTATCCTCGTACCAAGTTTTTGACCCTATCGATATTACTTTGACTAAGTGATATCGATAGGGTATTTTTTATTTGCACTAGAGATTTATTGTATAAAACTCTGCAAAACGGATTCTAAGTCTTTTTTGCTAATGGGTTTGGATAAAAACTCGTCCATACCAACTTGCATACAAGCCTCGCGATCCTCTTCTGTATTATTCGCAGTTAGCGCCACAATCGGTATTTTATCACCTTGCGAGCGAATCACTTGTGTGGCTTGTAGGCCATCCATAACGGGCATTCTGCAGTCCATCAAAATCAGAGAGATCTCTTCACGTCGGCTTTTGAGCTTCTCAAGTGCTTGCTGTCCATCTTCTGCGACGATGCTACGATAACCAAGTTTACTTAACATCTTACAGGCTATCTTTTGGTTAGTAGGACTGTCTTCTACGACCAAAATCAGTGGCGACAAGATTTCTTTCTTAGGTATATCTTCTACAAAAGATAGACTGCTGTCGTATTGATGTTTGACCAGTATGTTTAGCGTTTTCCTTGCAAACAAGGTTAAGCGTAGTAGCTCAGACAGTAATAAACTTGCGTCCAAGGGTTTGGTCAAAAATCCATCATATTGGCCTAGTAAAGTAGAAGGGATATGCCTTTCAAGTTTCATGCTAAGTAATATCTTTGGTAGTGAAGGCGTAGCGACTAGGTCGTTTAACGCTTCTTGTTGCTCGCTATGCTTGTTGCTCGCATGAACTGGTGAGGTGATGGATTGGCTATACTCATAATCTAATAACAAGACAGGAATGATGGTTTGCTCATCTTGTTTTAATTGTTTTTTTAGCTGCTGTACAGTCGCTCTATCTAAAGTGCTGTAGATAGTCACGGATATCGTTAAGTACTCGCACAAACGTTGTAAATGTTCAGCAACTAGAGGTTGATTGATGATAGCGATAAGGTGAATATGGGGCAGCTGCGAACAACGATGATATACCGATTGATAAGTGGCATGAGGATAAGGAAGGTAGAGGCTAAATATCGTCTCTTTATCCACCGTATTACTTAGTTCGATGAAACCGCCGAGTAACTGAGCAAAGCTATTGGCATCACTCAAGCCAATATTACTGTCTTCAACTAAGTTATGATTGCTTTGATTCAAGATATTGACTAATTGATTTTTTCTCTCAGGAGTAATAGTTGCTCCAGTGTCTTTTACGCTACAGCGAATCCAATAAGATGTCTGCGCAGGCATTGTCGTGTCATTGTTAGGAGTTGAATGCTGATTACTTATTCGCGTTACTTTATCTTCAGATACACGATCAACAGTGAGCGCGACATAACCTGATGTTGTAAAACTAATAGCATTTTTCAACAAGTTTAATAGGATATGGTGCAGTCGAATGTAATCAGTTTCGATGTAACGAGGACAGTCCGGCGCAAAGAAATAGATCAATTCTAACCCTTGTTGTCTTATTTCTTGTGTGACTAAATTGCTAACCTCTTTGCTTACCTTATAAATATCAACCGTTTCTATACTTAGACGTGTTTTTCTGACTTCAACTTCCTCTGTTGCTAGCGTCTCATTGAGCACAGTCAACATGCTTTGACTGGTTGTAATCAATGTATTTAGAGTTTTTTTGCCTTGAGCTGTCAATGTTGAAGGGTCGATGGGTTCCAACGAATCAATTATCTTCTCTAGTGGTATCCTTAACTTACGACCTATAAATGCCTGGGCTTCGTTTGATTCATCAATTTGTAATTGCAGTTGTTTGTTGTGCAGCTGTAATTGCTCAGATTGATGGAAAATCTCATCGACATTATTGAAAATCACAGTAAAACCATGAACTTGCCCATGTTCACCGAACCATGGTGTTACGTGTAGTTGGTAGGCTTGTTTATTTTCCAAGCCATAAACTATCAGTGTGCGAGTAACGCGCAAACTTGAAATAGTTTTTAACAGTATTTGAGTGGCCTCATCTTTCCCTTCAACGAAATCAGTTAGCTCATAGCTTTGCTCTCTTTGTGTAGGAGGAGTAAATACTTGCTCAAAGCGCTGATTATAGAAACTAATTTGACCATGTCGTATACTCATCAACATCGGTAAAGGTGCTTGATCAACCAAGCGTTCTAAACGATGAGACAGTGTTTTGATACGCCGATAGTCATTATGTAGTTGGTAGCTGACGCGACTTAGGGCATGACCTAACAGCATGAACTCGGTAGTAGATTTCTTTTGTAAAAACGGCGGCGGCGTATAAGATTCTTTTGCGCGACTACTCAAATTATCGGTATAAACCAGTAATTGCTCCCAGTTGGTTCGACGATTAAGCATATAGAGCAATGCCATGAAAAATAGTACGATGGCGACCATCAAAGGGAGCCAATAACGGTAAGATATCCAGTCAACAACAAAAGGCTCATGACGTAATACGATATAAATCTGGTGTCCGCTTTTTAGATTAATAATCCCTGTTAGTTCATTACTATTGACAGTATAAGAGCTATGGTCGCTGCTGCTAGAAGCTGATGTACCGATGGTAGGGAAAGCAACGGTAGAAAAAGCAGATTCATTAGGACGAGTATTATGATGAATATAGGTCTGCCCAGAAGGCATCATCAAAATCAGCTGATAACTCAGTTGGTCAAAAGTAGGTTGTTCTAAGATTTTTTTTATTTCACTATCTACAGGTGCTGCATGCTCAATAATACTGTGCTGTAGGGAATAAAAAGTATCTATGCTATGTTGCTCACTATGTTTTTTCATCCCATCAAACATTGTGACATAGTACAGCAGTAACATAACCGTGAGAGACAAGGTATAAAAAATCAATAAGCGCTGTAAGGACTGAAACTGTTGCATGAAAGCGTGGCCCTATCTCGACACGAAAAAATATAGTGAAATTAAAATTAGGTTTCTACATATAGTAGGTGAATTATACAGCAGTTGAATTGCCTAAAATTTTTAGTGTTACCTTCTATTTATAGCAGAATAACGGCTTACTGTTTACAGAGAGTGGTTATTAACACCAAATTGTTTTGTAAAAGATATAAATAGAACGTTCGATGTCCTTGATATTATAAAGGCAAATAATGTCATTGATTATCATGAAGTGATGTCATTACAATCATGGCACTGCGCCGTAAACTCACCTATAATGAACAAATAAACCTTATATAATGCATGATTATGACTACAACTGCTCCTACCTTTGATACATCTAACTCGCTTACTGACCATGATAACCCAACTACTAACCGATTAAGGGTAGTATTTGCGGGTACGCCTGAATTTGCTGCTATTAGCCTTGAGTCATTAATTAAGCAGCAAGAAGTGCTGAATATAGAGATAGTCGCTGTTTACACGCAGCCTGATCGTAAAGCAGGTCGTGGTCAAAAGTTGTCAGCCTCTGCGGTAAAAGAAGTTGCATTGACACATGATATCGCTGTAGAGCAGCCAGTCACTTTTAAAAAGTCTAGTGCAGAAGGGCTAGCTGCTAGGCAAACTCTGCGCACCTACCAACCAGATGTGATGATTGTCGCCGCTTATGGATTGATCCTACCTATCGGTGTACTAGAGACGCCTACTCATGGTTGCTTGAACATTCACGCTTCACTATTACCACGCTGGCGCGGTGCTGCACCTATCCATCGAGCACTCTTGGCCGGAGATGATGAGACAGGAATTACTATTATGCAGATGGACAAAGGTCTTGATACAGGTGACATGCTTTATAAAGTTAGCGAAAGTATTGCCTCTGATGATACCGCTGCTAGCCTACATGATAAGATGGCTGCACTTGGTGCGACAGCCATTAGTACGGTGCTAAAGGATTTGCCCACTTATCAAGCGCAAGCTATCGCTCAAGATGATAGTCAAGCCAACTATGCTGAAAAGCTGGTCAAAACCGAAGGCGAAGTTGATTGGTCGCAGCCTGCTGCCGCTATTGAACGCCAAATTCGTGGGCTAACACCATGGCCAGGTGCTTATACTTTCCTAGCAGGGCAGCGCGTTAAAGTACTGGCTAGCTTATCTGTAAATACATCGCAGCAAACGAATAAACCTGCTGGGACGGTCATCAGTGTCGGACGAAAAGCGATCTTAGTCGCTTGTGGTAAAGAGAGTGACACTGAATCATCAGCCACCACTTTAGCTATTACCCATTTACAGTTTGCGGGTGGTAAGCCAATGACTGCCGAACAAGTTTGCCATGGCAACCAATTAAATGACGGCGATCAATTTACGTCAGAAACAAAATAACGTTACTTATATTTAACCTACTTGCACAAGACGCTATCGATTATACGTCAAGGAAATGAAATTTAATGAGACAAAACAGTACTGCGCCTAGAAACAATAAGCTCAAACCATCAAGCAATCTTATTATGAATGGCAGCGTACGCGTGCGTGTGATTCGTACCTTACTGGCTATTCAAAATGGTCAGTCGCTCTCAAGCGTCCTTGATCCATTATTGAATAGTCTACATGATGGTGACAAAGGCTTTGCTCATGCGTTACTGCTCACGACATTGCGCCAATGGCACGCGCTGGCACGTTTGCTCGATAGCTTAGCAGACAACCCTATCGACGAAGTTGAAGTGCGTACCACTATTCAAGTCGGCTTAGTACAGTTGCTATATTTAGAAGTGGCTGACCATGCTGCAATTCATGAAACCGTTGAAGCAGCAAAAGAAATTGAGTTCGCTCATTCGACTGGTTTAGTAAATGCTATTTTGCGTAAAGTCGCTAAGAATCCAAGCAAATTCCGTAAGAAGTGCGATAAAAAGCATAGTCTGCCGAATTGGCTCGCTTATCAGCTTAAGCAAGATTGGAGCGAGCAGTATGATGAGCTGACACAAGGCTTACGCCAAGCGGCACCGATGTTTTTACGAGTGAATTCTGCGGTTACTTCGGTAGAAGATTATCAGCATGCATTGGATGGCACAGAAATTGATGCAGATATCGTTGAGCTAACGACTGGCTTTAAGGTAGCAAGCTCATCAGAGTCTGCCACTTCTACCACGCTATCAACCAAAGGTCTTAGACTACATCAAAGCACTGCCGTTAATGCTTTGCCTGATTTCGCTTTAGGAACGGCTAGCGTACAAGATATGCATGCTCAGTTAGCTGCACCGATTATCAATAAAGCATTAATGGCTAAGCTTAGTGCTGAAAAATCTGATACGGAAAATACGAATAATGAGCTACATATTCTAGATGCTTGTGCGGCACCTGGTGGCAAGCTTGCTCATTGGTTGGAGCTTATAAGCGCTAATGACGAATCATCATTGTTTCACGTGAAACAAGACAATAATCAAATATCACCTGAAACGTCGCCTGTGACTACTGATATCAAGGTAACGGCTATCGATAACGAAGCACCACGTATCGAGCGTATTCGTGAGAATTTACAGCGCCTAAATTTAAGTCAGCATGATCTACAGAAAGCAGAGAAAAGTGTCGCGCTTAATATCGTCTGTGCAGATGCAACCAGATGGCAGCATGGCAAAAATAAAAAAGCGGCTACCAATGAACCCGTGTTTGATGCGATATTATTGGACTCTCCTTGTACTGCGACTGGCGTGATTCGCCGTCATCCTGATATCAGTATCCTACGTACCGAAGAAGATATCGAGCAAACGGCACTGTTGCAAGCAGACATCTTGCATAACTTATGGCCACAACTTAAAGCTGGTGGTTATCTGCTGTACGTGACCTGTTCTATCTTAAAGCAAGAGAACGTCGAGCAAATGCAGGACTTTATCACTCATCATAATGACGCAGTAGTGATCGAGTTTACTGAAGATTGCAACTGGGGTATCGAACAAGCAATCGGTCGTCAGTGCTTACCCATTGATAGCGCGAGTGGTGATGGTTTTTATTATGCATTGCTACAAAAAACTGCTGAATAAACCGTTTTAATTATTGAATAACATTATTGTAGACAGGACAATCTAATGAAATATATCAGTACCCGTGGTCAGACAGCGCCGATGGATTTTAGTGATGTGCTTTTGATGGGTCTTGCCCCAGACGGTGGTTTGATGTTGCCTGAGCATTATCCAAATATCGATAGTGCAACCCTTGATGAATGGCGTACGCTCAGCTATCCAAAGCTTGCAATGGCGATTATGCAGCGTTTTGCCACTGATATTCCTGTGGCTGATTTGCAAGATATCATTGAACGCACTTATACCACTGAGGTGTTTGGCTCTGACGAGATTGTTCCTGTCCGCAAACTTGAAGACAATTTATATATCCTAGGACTATCAAACGGTCCTACATTGGCATTTAAAGATGTCGCCATGCAGTTTTTGGGCAATGCCTTTGAGTATGTGCTTAAGAAAAAAGACGCGCGTATTACTATCATTGGTGCCACCAGTGGTGACACAGGTAGTGCGGCGGAATATGCACTACGTGGCAAAGAAAATGTCGAAGTCTTTATGTTGTCACCACATGGCAAGATGAGTGAGTTCCAGCGTGCGCAGATGTATAGCTTGACGGATGCTAATATTCACAATATCGCTATCGATGGTATGTTTGATGATTGCCAGGATATCGTTAAAGCGCTACAGCAAGATGCTGAGTTTAAGGCGGCTTATAATTTAGGCACGGTAAACTCTATCAACTGGGGTCGTATCCTAGCGCAGATTGTTTATTACTTTAAAGCTTACTTTGCGGTTACGGCGAGCAACGATGAAAAAGTCAGCTTTAGCGTACCATCAGGTAACTTCGGTAATATCTGTGCTGGTCATATCGCGCGTGAAATGGGACTGCCAATTGACCGCTTAATTGTCGCAACCAATGAAAATGACGTGTTGAATGACTTCTTTAATCAAGGTGCTTATCAGCCGCGTCCGACTGAAAAAACCTACGTAACCTCTAGTCCGTCTATGGATATTTCAAAAGCGTCTAACTTTGAGCGTTTCGTTTATTTACTATTAGAAAAAGACAGCGCACGCGTTCATGAGTTATTCGATGGCGTAAAATCAGGTCGAGGCTTTGACTTATCTGAGTTGATGGAAGCGGTTAATAGCCGTTACGGTTTTGCTGCTGGTAAATCTACTCATAGCGACCGCTTGCAGACTATCAAAGCGCTTTATGAACAGCATGGTGAATTGGTTGATCCACATACTGCAGACGGCATTAAAGTCGCCAAAGAGCTACAGTTAGATGGCGAAATCATCGTTTGTGCAGAGACGGCATTACCCGTTAAATTTGCAGATACTATAGTTGAGGCTATCGGTCAGATAGATATCGCTCGTCCAGCGCATACTGAAGGGTTAGAGAGTTTACCGCAGCATGTAGTGGTACTGGATAACAAGGCAGAATTGGTCGCTGAACAAATCCGCCAACATGTTACGCCGAATCTTACTTAAGTAATTATGGTCTTTATGCTTATCATTAACAAAGAAAAGTATCCGCGTGAAAGTTACACCATTGTAATAAAGTGTTTATGATTGTGTTATGGTAGATATAATTGTAATATTAGAAACAGCGTCAGCAAGTCATCATCGTGCTAGGCGCTTTTTAGGAATTATTCTAGCCAATTACACTGAACAGTTACCCTATAATCGCCATGAGAATTTTATTAACAAGTTACTGATAAATTTGATCTTTTATTAATCCAAAAGATTTTACAGTAATAAATTAAGGATAGTTCTTTGCGTCGAACACAGTGGTACATATTGTGGATATAACGATGAAGATGAGCTTAAAAAAGATAGCAAAAGCACTGTTAATGACGACGTTTAGTAGTGCCATGTTGATGAGCACGGCTCAAGCTAACAATCCGCCGCCAACTATCAAAGCTGATGCGCCCAATCGTTATATCGTTAAAAAAGGCGATACCTTATGGGATATTTCAGGTCGCTATCTAGACAGTCCTTGGCGCTGGAAAGAAATTTGGGCAACCAATAAGCAAATCAAAAATCCAAACCTTATCTACCCCAATGACGTTCTTATCCTTTGTGTGATTCAAGGAAAAACGCTGATTGGCGTTGATACTGGTGAAGGCTGTGCTGGCGTTGAAAAACAGCTTACTGGAAGTGTCAGTACGAGTACGGTCGCGATTACCTCGACGGCCAATAGCATTCCTCCTATTCCGTGGTCAGCTATTCAGCATTGGCTTGATAAAACGCTTATCGTTAATCCTCAAGACTTTAATACCACACCTTATATTTTAGCTTCTAAAAACCGTAACTTAATTACTGCGCGTGGTGATAAGGTCTATGCTAAAGGCGTACCGCTTATCGTAGGCCAGCGTTACGGCGTTTACCGTGAGGGTGAGCTATATGTGGATCCTAAAACGCAAGAAGTGATAGGCTTAGAAGTTACACAAGTAGCGACTGGTCTTGTTACTTCTACAGAAAGTAATGGTGTGACTAGCTTGCAGCTTATCGATAGCTATGGCAAAGAAGTGCGTGAAGGGGATCGAGTGTTTGTAGAGTTAGACAACGCTATTCCTCCTGTCTTTTATCCAACGCCTGCAAGTGTCAGTCGCGGCGGTATGATCGTGCGTGTCATGGACTCTATCAGCTCGGCTGCGAAGGGTAGTGTGGTCGCCATCAATTTGGGTAGCTTACAAGGTGCTAAGCCAGGTGATGTGCTAACGGTTTATCAAAAAGGGCCTTTGGTACGTGATACTAAGGACAATGACACACCAGTCCGTCTACCAAACGAGCCTAGCGGTATGGTGATGGTTTTTAATACCTTTGACCACATCAGCTATGCTTATGTACTTGATTCTGAGCTGCCACTTAATATTGGCGATCAGTTATTACCACCTCCTTATTTATAAATAGCTATAAGGTTTTATTAAGCAATATATTAAACTAAATACTAATCTAAGCTTGCCTATACGAGACAGATGACAATGACGGCAGTCACCTCTTCTTTATCCGACGATCAGCGCGCTATCTTAGCGCTGTGGTACGAGGTGAATGCGTCTTTATCTGCTTATCACAAACTGATCACTTCTTTTGGTTATCCGCAGCTTGCTTGGCAAGCCAAAGTAGAGGCATGGAAGCAGCTAGGTATTCATCATACCCATCTCAAACGTCATGAACAGCCAGAGCAAACACTCGCCAATATCGATAAGATTCAGCAAGCATTGATAGATGGGCGTTATGGTTTACTATTCGCTGATGACACCGATTATCCTGCCCAACTCTCACAAATCTACGACCCGCCGCCATTATTATTTTATCGTGGGAATAGCGCACGCCTGCATCAAGCACAAATCGCTATAGTAGGTAGCCGCAAACCCACCGCGCATGCGCAAAAAATCACGTTTGATATGGCGCAGTACTTAGCGCAAGCAGGTTATATCGTTACTAGCGGTCTGGCTATGGGTGTAGATAAACGCGCACATTTAGGTGCATTAGCGCAGGCAGACCCTGACTATCAGGGACGGACAGTTGGTGTAATGGGTACGGGGATCGATGTGAACTATCCTAATCATCGGGATCAATTATTTACTCAAATTGTTGAGCAAGGTGGCTGCATCATCAGTGAGCTATTACCACACACTCAGCCGCATAAACATACTTTTCCGCGTCGCAATCGTTTGGTGGCTGGGCTGAGTCTTGCGACCATTGTGACGGAAGCGACAATCAAGAGCGGCTCGCTTATCACAGCACGTCTCACGTCTGAGCAAGGTAAACAGGTCTTTGCCATTCCCAGTCATATTGACAATAGTAATGCAGAGGGTTGCCATCATTTGATACGTGAAGGCGCGACCTTGGTTTATCATCCTCAGCAAGTACTAGAAGACGTCAATGGTCAGCTTGACTATGATAAAGGCGCTTATAGAACAGCGAATGTTACTAATTTCAATAGCAATCACTCGAATATCACTCAGACTTCCGATGCGTTTGAGATAGAGAAAAAATCAATCAAATCTACTAGCCAGCAACCATCCTCTGAGATAAAGCCTGCGCGCAGCACAGTCATTGTGCCTGAGCATTTAGCTGCAATCTATGAGCAGCTTGACTGGCATGGGCAAGATTTAGATGCGCTTATTAGTGCAACCAAGCTTGCACCGCCGCAGTTGATTGGTCAGCTAATGGAGCTTGAGTTAATGGGTCTCATCAGCGAACAAGGTGGACGATATTTACGCGTTTAAAGTATCGTAAATATTCCTTATTGGACACTGGCATAGATAGCCCTTAGTTGTAGACTCTCCTAGATAATATCTCTCTTGTGGTATTATTAGAATTTACTTCTACGAACCATTTAAGTCATGAGCCAACCTACACCCCTTATTACTGATTCTGCTATCCAAGCCGCTAAGTGGCTAAAAGAAGGGCAACTGCTCGCGTACCCCACAGAAAGCGTTTGGGGTATTGGTTGCGATCCTTATGACCAAGCAGCTGTTCAGCGTATTTTGGATATCAAACAACGTCCACAAGCCAAAGGCATGATAGTCGTCACTGATAGTGTGTCTCGCTTAGCACCTTTGCTAGCCTCTTTAGATGATGTTCAGCGCCAGCAGGTTGTTGATAGTTGGCAGACAGACGATAGCGGAGATGAAAAGGACAGTCGTCAAGCACATACTTGGTTATTACCGATTCCTCAGCCGCTTGCGAGCACTGTACCTACTTGGATTATCGGTCAGCATCAGACTATTGCTGTTCGAGTTATCTCGCATCCTACAGTTCGTCAGCTTTGCCAACAGCTGGTCAGTGAAGAGAATCCATTTGGTCTATTGGTTTCTACAAGCTGTAACCCATCAGGGCAAACGCCTGCTAGCACTTTTGATACCGCCTATGCTTATTTTAATGAGCAAATTGGTTATTTGCAGGGCGATACGTTAGGTTATACATTACCTAGCCAAATTCGTGACGCAACGACAGGTTTTGTCGTTCGATAGCTCTCTCTATAAAAACTCTTAAATTTCTCAGATGCGATTGCTTGCAATGCAAAGTGATGGGTGTCGCTGTACCTTATTTACTTCAGCATTCATAGATTAACCATTTGCTAGCTTGCCTATTTGCTCACCTTCCTTTACCAAAAGCATGTAAAAGTCGTTTTGATAAAAACCACAAAAAAGCAGACGATGGTTATAACGGTCTAGTTTTTATTGAACGATAAGTACTTCAGCAATAAGTAACTCAAAGATAAGTCATAGTGATGATATTTGAGGCATATAGGGAGTAGGATATGAAGGTTTTGATTAGTGGCGGTTCAGGGTTCTTGGGAAGTGCGTTTAGTCGAGAGCTAATGGCACGGTCTCGCGCGCAAAATAACGACGTGTCGATTACTTGGCTAACTCGTGATAGCGGTCAACCACATCCCGATGATATCAATATGATGACTTATGACGAGCTGGTAACGTCTGATATGAGCTTTGATGTCATATTAAATTTAGCAGGCGCAGGGATTGCTGACTCTCGTTGGAGCGATGAGCGTAAAGAACAGTTGATGGCGAGCCGTATCAAACCTACTCAGTCGATATTGGATTTTATCGCACGTGCTAGCACCAAACCCAAGTTACTGGTGAGCGGATCAGCAATCGGTTGGTATGGTACGCAGGGCGACAAGCCACTGACTGAAAACAGCGATTATGAGACGGATTTTGCTCATACATTATGTGATGAATGGGAGCAATTAGCACTTAAAGCAACCGATCACGATGTTCCTGTAGCTATCGTCAGAACAGGTGTAGTCATCCATCCTGAAGGTGGTATGGTGGCTAAATTATTACTACCCTTTAAATTTGGTGTCGGTGGTCAGTTGGGTAATGGACAGCAAATCATGAGCTGGATCAGCCGTGAAGATTGGGTTAGTGCGGTTATCTTTATTATCGAGCAGCAGCTTAAACTTACTAAAGAATCAGACGTTAATCACATCGAAAGCTTAGCGCAAGATAATGCACCTATTAGTGACAGCACTATCAAGACTGCAAGCGGTACGGCAAATAATATAAATGCAGTCGTATATAACCTTACTGCTCCGAATCCTGTGACCAATCATACTTTTACCAAAGCACTTGGCTCGTGGCTACATCGCCCAACTTTTTTTACTTTGCCAGAGTTTTTGCTCAAGCTGATGTTTGGTGAAATGTCGACCTTACTTATTGATGGTCAAAAGGTGCTGCCACAAGCGCTATTGGATGCAGGTTATTCGTTCAAACACTTGACACTCCAGCACGCATTAGAAAATCAGAAATAGTTATATAGCAGTTGTTTCATGTGAAACATTACGAACCATCTTCTGATAATTAATTACTGAACCGTATTTATGTCTAAGGGCAGTCCATGCGTTACGCATTTTTCTTCACTATATTTTTGCTATTACAGCTGTTCAGTCTGGGTACAGTATTAAGTATACAGTGGTGGCTCCAGCCTTGGATAACGCCAACATTACAGACAACGATATGGGCCAGTGTATTTATTATTACTAATGGCCTATTAGTATTGAGCGTAAAAAGAGCATTTGCTAACAGTTATCGTTGGATTAGTGGGTGGATGCTAGTCATGCATTTTATGATACTGACGGCGTTGGCAGTGAGTCTACTTTACGGAGGGTATCTACTAGTAATTTCTTTATCAGACAGTACGTTGCACCAATCGAATGAGATGTTTATAGCGCTAAGAGCACTAGCGCTACTCCTATTTATAGGACTATTTATTTATTCGTTATATAGTGCCTATGCGCCTGTCATACGCAAGTTGTCTATTAAGATAGATAAACCTTTAACCAAGCCACTACGCATTGCAGTCGCTAGTGATTTGCATATAGGTCGATTGTTTGGTGTGAGAGCCATAGATAGATTGCAACAACTTATGATTCGCTCTGGTGCAGATATGCTGCTGATGCCAGGGGATATTATGGATGATAATACAGATGCCTTTAATGAATGTCATATGGAGCAAAACCTAGCAGAATTGTGCAATAGTCTGCCACGTGGTGTCTATGCGACATTGGGTAATCATGACTTATATGGTCATGAGCGACCTATTAGCGAAGCGCTGCAAAATGCAGGTATACAACTGTTGAACGATGAGGTGCTCTGTATCGAGCATGAGGGTCAACCAGTATGGCTAGTTGGACGTTTTGATAATCATAAACGTCAACGTATAGCAACTACCGATCTGCTTGCGCAAGTAGATACGTCGCAGCCAGTGATATTGTTAGACCATAGACCGAGTGATATAGATAATCACAGTCAATTACCTATAGATTTACAAATCTCGGGACATACTCACAACGGTCAAGTATTCCCCGCTAATTTCATCGTAAATGCTATTAATCGTTTGGGTTATGGCTATGAGCAGATTGGTAAAGGACACTTCGTCGTGTCCTCTGGCTATGGTTTTTGGGGTATTCCGTTTCGATTGGGATCGCGCTCAGAGATTTGGTTGATTACACTATCTGGCAATACAAATTAGTTAGTTATACAAATCAATAGTTAGTTAGAAAATGGTCTATGCAGCTAACTGGGATTGTGTACTGATGATTTCACGTACAAAGCTGCTAAAACCATGAATAATATTGTTTGTCTCTTGTCCAAGACCTTGATGGACACTCATAAAGTGAATAAAGCCATGCGGTGCACCAAGCACAGTATAGGTCTCTACAGCAACGCCGTAACCTTTCAGCTGCTTTGCATACGCAAATGCCTCATCACGTAATACATCGAGCTCGGAAGCTACAATGTAAGTTGGGCAAACTTTACTATTATCACCCAGCATAGGTGAGTTCAGTATGTGTAAGCGAGGCAGCGGACTGTTTTCCAAGCAAGCAGCATCAAATACTGCTACATCAGCATGATCTAATAGTAGGCCTTCGCCATATAGCTCCCAACTTGGATAGTCTGTCTCAATATCAGTGACTGGATATAAAGGCATCTGCGCTAGAGGTTCGGGTAGTTTTTCTAATAGATTAAACATTTTCTGACCATCTAACCCTAGGTCTGCCCATGCGCTTTTGCTCGGTGCGGTCAGCTGCTGCGCAATTAAAGTTGATAAACCACCACCTGCGCTATCACCAGCCAATACGATACGAGAAGGTAACGCACCTAATTTGTGACAGTGCTCAACCAACCAGGCATACGCAGTGATACAGTCTTTTAATGCTGCGGGAGCAGGACATTCAGGTGCTAAGCGATAATCGACACTAACCACAGACCAGCCAGTTTGCTCACAGACCGCATGACAGAACTCATGATGTGTATCGACATCACCAATGCAGAACCCGCCACCATGAAAGAACAGCATGACTGTTTCATCAGGATTATGAATACGTTTTCTTCTAAAACCAGACTTTTTGCCGCCTGCTTTATAGCAACGAACAGTCATGTCGCCATCATCCGCATTGGCAATCGTTTCATCTTTCCAACTAACAGGTGAGTCACTTTTTTTAGTGAAGGGCTTTATATTGCTTAGCATAGTCGTATTGGCTTGTTGCCATACTCTAGGTGATTGCATGGCTACCGCATCAGCAGTAAATCTCTCACGCAATTCCAGCATTGGGGTTAGTTCTAACGGCGTTTTGAGGTAACTATTTACTGCAAGGATGAGACGTAGATGAGCATTTGCATGCAGATACTGTTTTGAATTAGGGCCTTTAAGGTAACCAATTACACCTTCCAAAATAGGGTCTGGTAAGTAGCCCAGACTTTTCATTGCATAATGCAATGTATGCGGCTGGTAGTTTGCTACAGGGTTATAAGCGAGTATTTTCTCTTTAACGCTCAGACGTTTTTCTAATGAGTCATACGCTTGCGCATCTTGATTTGATGGCTCTTTTGACGCTAAGTGCAATGTCATCAATGCTTTATTAAGCAAAGTATTGATAGATAAATTTTTTGAATTAGACATAACAGCTCTCATAAATGATTTTTAGCGTGCATTTGAGTGTGGGCGATAATATTTATAGCAATGATAAAATAGCTAGCAGAATAATAGCGTATCGTTTGGTAATAGCTTGATTAATAAGCGTAAAGCAATTGGAGTAAATAGCGGTTTTTTGTTCTTTTTGTGAGTGAATATTGAGATTTATTGACATGGAACAAAAATGTTTGACGCATCGTATTAATGACACTTCACGAATATTTGTCATAAATGGTAAAAATTCCTTTGCTCTAGGCTTGAAATTTGTCTTCATCACCTTTATCAAGCAGCTATTGAAGCGTATTAAAAAAACAATGAGTCAGAAACATCGAGCATTTAATAATGGCATAGTAGGACCAGTAATTATTCGGTCTACTGTGCCGTCTCTTAATCTTCATTATTGAAATTCCAAGGAGCTATCATGAGCGAGCAAAACCCGAACCACGAAAATCTTGACCAAAATGTGGCACATGAGAATATTGATCACAATGACAGTATCTTAGAAGAAACCATGAAAGAGTTTGATCCACAGAATAATTCAGGTGAAGAAACGACTATCGAAAACGAAATCAACCTTGATACTTTCAAAGCGCGTATTGCTGAGCTAGAAGGCGAAGTAAAACAAGCCAAAGAAGGTACTGCACGCGCTAATGCTGAAGCTTACAATGCGCAAAAACGCATGGAGCAAGAAGCGGATAAGAGCAAAAAATTCGCACTACAGAAATTTGCTAAAGAATTGTTAGACATCGTTGACAACTTAGAGCGTGCTATCGAAAATGCCGATGCCAATGATCCAGTCGCTGAGGGTGTGCAATTAACGCACAAAGCATTGGTTGCAGTATTGACCAAAAACGGCGTAGAAGTGGTCGATCCACAAGGCGAAAAATTCAACGCTGACTTCCATGAAGCAGTGGGTATTGACCCAGAAGCAGCGGCAGATACAGTGGGTACGGTCTTACAAAAAGGCTATAGCCTAAACGGTCGTCTATTACGTCCGGCCATGGTTCGTGTTGGTCAGTAATATTTTTAGGGCTAAACCTTACTAATATGAAGGTTTTTCACAAAAAATGACATGAAACACAGTTTTTGCGTGATTATCGCCTTGAAAAATACGACGGGTAAACCGATATATAGCAACAAGTGACCGACTACGGTCTGGATAAATAAGTATTTATAGTTAAAAACAAATTAGGAGCAATTGATTATGGGTAAAGTAATTGGTATTGATCTAGGTACTACTAACTCGTGTGTAGCAGTAATGGAAGGTGACAAAGTTAAAGTCATCGAAAATGCTGAAGGTACTCGTACAACACCATCAATCGTCGCTTATAAAGATGACGAAACGCTTGTTGGTCAGTCAGCTAAGCGTCAAGCAGTAACTAATCCAAGCAACACTTTGTTTGCGATTAAGCGTTTGATCGGTCGTCGTTTCGATGACAAAGTCGTGCAAAAAGATATCGGCATGGTTCCTTACAAAATCGCTAAAGCAGACAACGGCGATGCATGGGTAGAAATCAACGGTAAAAAACTTGCGCCACCACAGGTTTCTGCTGAAATCTTGAAAAAAATGAAAAAAACAGCAGAAGATTATCTTGGTGAGAGCGTGACTGAAGCAGTTGTAACTGTACCTGCTTACTTCAATGACTCACAGCGTCAAGCAACTAAAGATGCGGGTAAAATCGCTGGTCTTGATGTAAAACGTATCATCAATGAGCCAACTGCTGCTGCACTTGCTTATGGTATGGACAAGAAGCAAGGCGATAGCACTGTTGCTGTATATGACTTAGGTGGTGGTACTTTCGATATCTCAATCATCGAAATCGCAGACGTAGATGGTGAGCAACAATTCGAAGTACTAGCGACCAACGGTGATACTTTCCTAGGTGGTGAAGACTTTGACTCAGCATTGATTGATTTCTTAGTTGCTGAATTCAAAAAAGAACAAGACGTGAACCTAAAAGGTGACTCTCTTGCGATGCAGCGTCTAAAAGAAGCGGCAGAAAAAGCGAAGATTGAGCTATCAAGTGCACAAAGCACTGAAGTAAACTTGCCATATATCACTGCTGATAGCAGTGGTCCTAAGCATTTGGTTGTTACTATCAGCCGCTCGAAACTAGAGAGCCTAACTGAAGAATTAGTACAACGTACAATGGGTCCTTGTAAGACTGCACTTGAAGATGCTGGCCTAAAAATTGGCGACATCAACGATGTAATCTTGGTTGGTGGTCAGACTCGTATGCCACTAGTACAGCAAAAAGTACAAGACTTCTTCGGTCAAGAGCCACGTAAAGACGTGAACCCTGATGAAGCAGTTGCAGCTGGTGCAGCGATTCAAGGTGCCGTATTGTCTGGTGACAAAACTGACGTATTGCTACTTGATGTAACGCCATTGACCCTAGGTATCGAAACGATGGGTGGTGTCATGACGCCAGTTATCGAGAAAAACACCATGATTCCTACTAAGAAATCACAGGTATTCTCAACTGCTGAAGACAACCAGCCAGCAGTAACGATTCAGGTATATCAAGGTGAGCGTAAAATCGCTAACCAAAACAAAATGCTTGGTCGTTTTGACTTAACGGATATCCCACCAGCACCACGTGGCCTACCGCAAATCGAAGTGTCTTTTGACATCAATGCTGATGGCATCATGAACATCTCTGCAACCGATAAAGGTACTGGTAAAGCACAAAGTATCCAAATCAAAGCGGATTCTGGTTTGTCGGACGAAGAAGTCGAACAAATGGTTCGCGATGCAGAAGCCAATGCTGCTGAAGATGAGAAGTTCGCTAACCTAGCGCAAGTTCGTAACGAAGCAGATGGTCGTATTCATGCCGTACAAAAAGCGCTAAAAGAAGCAGAAGATAAAGTCACTGATGAAGAAAAATCAACAGTAGAATCTGCTATCACTGAGCTTGAAGCAGCAGCGAAAGAAGATGACCATGACGAAATCAAAGCTAAGCTTGAAGCATTAGACAATGCATTCTTGCCAATCAGCCAGAAAATTTACGCTGATAGCGGCGCTGGTGCAGAAGGTATGGATCCAAGCCAGTTCCAACAAGGTGCTGACGATGCTGGTAGCAACAAAGCTGATGACGACGTCGTTGATGCTGAGTTCACTGAAGTAGACGAAGACAAAAAATAATACCAAATTCAAAAACGCGATCAGCTGCGTCAAACTTGCTTAGTCTACCCAATGTAGTACTTACGCTCGTTTTCCTTGCTACTCAAGTTTTTGAAAATGGTATAGTCGATACAAATCGATAACTAGTTAAATTAAAAAAACGCATCCTTCGGGGTGCGTTTTTTTATGGCTGTTTTTTCTAACGGCTACTGTTTCTGCTAGCTATTGTTTTTATTAATAAGGTACGTGCTTATAGTTTAAACGCGCTCACTATGAGCACTTCATAGGTTAAATTAACCACGAGCTGTCCTGTTTCATCCTTTCCTGAGAATTGCTGCCAATAGTCTGACTCAAATTGCTGTAGACGCGATTTTGTCCATATAAAGGTTTGAGTATCATCTGACGTAACCTGAGTTTGATTGGTCGATACGCCAGTGAGTTTCATATGCTTTAAAATAGCGTAGGGAGTAGGAAATGGTAAATCGAAGCGCTGAATTGAGAGTTCGATATTCTTAAAGCCAGCACTATCTAATGCCAATTGCCATTTATCAATATCTGGATAGTAAAGCCCTTGGCCAGTAAGAGTTTTAATTTGCAAAAAGTTATTTGGCGTAAAAGTACTAAAGACCAGTTGTCCTCCAGGTTGTAGACGCTGCGCGGATTGCGTGACGAAACTCAACGGACTATCAAACCATTGCACGGCATTGGCACTAACTATCAAGCTATGATTTTCTGCTAAATCTATCGTTTCAGCATCACCAATCATTACGTCAGCAGTTGGCAGTATTGATTGCAATGTAGCCGTCTGCTCACTACATAACTCATTGATAAGCCAGTGCTGGCTTTGAATATGCTCAGCGAGTAGGCGCGTCATTTGACCTGTGCCTGCACCCACTTCTAGCACACTGCTTTGCTTGATATGAGCAATACTGTCTAATAAATAATGACAAACGATCTGTTGAACATTGGCATGTTGATCATAGTCACTTGCATTGGCAAAGTGGCGAGCGATGGTTTGTTTTCTAACACTGAGGTCATCAGCTGTGTCGAATGTTGTCATAGGCTTTATTATGTCCAAGTGCGCCAGTTATCTATCAATAGTAGAAATAAAGTTTGTGTCAAACGATAAAGTTACAACTGCTGTATCAATCGCTCGCAGTCTTCGTTAGTCAGTTTGGCATTCATAACTAAGCGAATACGGGCAGTGTTTGCAGGTACAGTAGGCGGCCTGATAGGCAGCGCGTAAAATCCTGCTGCCTGTAACTGCTGGGCTTTGGCAAGCGCACGCGCATTATCGCCCAATATATAAGGAATGATAGGAGAGTCGTAACTGATATGTTGAGCAGTAGGTGATACACGGTGTTGTGGGTCGATAGCTTGGCTCAGTGTGATAGACAATTGCGCTAAATGCATACGTTGGTCGGTTAAGGTTGGCATTTTGGCTAAGATAAATCGTGTCCATGCGTGATTGATAGGAGGAAGTGCAGTGCTGAAAATCAGTGGACGCATGGCATTAATTAGCCATTGTTTGACGACCTCATCACACATGATATAAGCACCAATTGAAGCAAATGCTTTACCAAAGGTACCCACCAAGTAGTCAATATCCGCCAAGGTATTTGTTTCTTCCGCCAACCCTAAACCTGTATCGCCAAGCACTCCAACAGCATGTGCTTCATCGACATACAGCTCAATACGAGCATCTTTGGATTTTAATTGTACTAGTTGAGGCAAATCAGCACGGTCACCATCCATACTAAATATACTCTCGGTGACAATAATGATGCGTTCGACCGTCTCGTCTACTTGTTCAATAAACTTGGCTAAATGCTCGTAATCGTTATGACGGTAACGACGATAGGTAACAAGTTTGCTTTGGCTCAGGCGCATCCCATCGATAATGCTAGCATGTACTAGCTTGTCAGCCAAAATGAGTGTTTTGACTGGCAAAGCTGTCAATGCTGGCAAGATACCTAGGTTGGCGTGATAGCCACTGTTCAATACCAATACAGATTTGGAGTTGGTTGAACTCTGTTTCTTTATGGCGCTTTGATACCAGTTTTGCAGTTCTTCTTCTAGAGCTTCTAACTGTATATCGTTGCCTGTCAGTAGGCGTGAGGAAGTGGCACTCATTTTAGGAGTGTGTGTAGTAGATAGCTGTCCCACTTGAGCTAGAAATTCAGCTTGCATCTCGGTATCGCCACCTAAACCAAGATAATCATTACTCGCAATATTGAGTAAAGCCTTACCATTGCTAATCACATATCGTCCATCATGCTTTAGATTTGGTAATTGACGATACTGCTGCTTTGCTTTTAAGTCTGCAAGTGCGCTTTGCAAACGCTCAGTGATAGAATTTTGCATTTTTTCTCTCTAATTATTGTTATATCAGTCATATTTAGCTGATTTTTATAGCAAGAAAACTGTGAAATGAGTACGGATTATTGCATAAACTGGGTGGATGTAACAAAAGGTTTCATATCTAAGCCTTTGTAACCCATACACTGATGAATACTTTCAAATCTTAACTTTCGTACCATTAAACACTGACAGAGTGTCTGAAATAGTTTGTTACTATGTATTCATCGTTAGCAGACAAGGCGATAGGGCCACAAGGCCAATATAAACAAATAAATAACTTGTTTGTCCAAATTTCTTTCAAGGAGCTAATAATGAAAACTCTACAAAAAACAATACTTGCACTAGCAACTGGTTCTTTACTTTCTGTAGGTGCACAAGCCGCTGTTAACTATGGCAACGGCTACACAGGTCAGCCATATGTCGCTGCTAAAGTTGGTCAATTCGATCTAGATATCGATGGCGCTGATGATCCAACTGCATATGGTGTAACTGCTGGTTATAACTTTGATCCTAACTTCGGTGTAGAAGCAGAATATGTAGGTTCAGATGATGCCGATTATAGAGGCGGTGACATCGATGCTAAAACATATGGCGCCTATGGTACTTACCGTTATGCATTCCCAAACAGTGGTCTATATGCAAAAGGTAAACTAGGTGTTGCGAAAACTGAAGTAGAAGCATCTAATACTACTTTAGGTTTATACGACGGTTCAAAAGACGATACTAACCTTGCTGGCGGCGTAGGTCTTGGTTATGCAGTAAACTCTGACTTCAGTGTTGAAGCTGAATACGATATGCTAGGCGATGATACAGATCTTATGACTGTTGGCGCACAGCTAAAATTCTAATTACTTAGAAAACAAGTTTTTAGCTAAACAGCTATAATAAAGAAACGATCACTTTAAGTGGTCGTTTTTTTTCGCTTAAAATTATATAAAACATATGTTTACTTTATCAAACAGTTTGGTATGATACTAACACTGCTATTTAGTGAAAAATAGTTCAGTAAAATCTGATAACTAGAAAGTTGTTTTTCTACTAAACCTAAAATTGAGAACAATCTATGAAAAATCTACAAAAGGCTTTAATCGCAGCAATCTTCGGTTCAGTAGTGACAATGAGTGCACAAGCAGCAATCTCCTTTGGTGCTGGCCAATCGTACGCTGGTGCTAAAATTGGTCAATATAGCCCAGATGACGTAGATGATGATGCAGTATCATACGGTGTTTACGGTGGCTACAAGTTTACTCCAAACCTTGGTGTTGAAGCTGAATATCTAACCACTGGTGATGCTGACGCGTTCAATGATAGCTTTGAGAAATCTGAATACAACGCTGAGGTATATGGCTTGTATGGTACTTATGATTATGCTTTTCCAAACACAGCCTTGTATGCTAAAGGTCGTTTAGGTATCGCAAAGAGTAAAATCGATGGAGACTACACAAATAAATTTGACGCTAGCGAAAACGAAAGCTATAGCTATTCTGATACAGGGTTGGCCGGTGGTTTAGGCATTGGATACAATATTACTCCTGTAGCAAGCATCGAAGCTATGTACAACTTTTATCCTACCATCGAAGATGAAGGCGATGATTTAGACTCTAATGGTATTACATTAGGTGCACATTACAAATTCTAAGCCTTGAATCTTAGCTAAAAAACGATCACTTTAAGTGGTCGTTTTTTTTTGCTTAAAATTTATGATGAAGTTTTTAAGGTAATAATTTATAAGTAGCTCACCGATAATATATCATTATCGTTAAAGCGTTGTTATCCTTAAAAATGTGCTACATTAAAAACTGGAATGATAAAGATAGGAATGGTGGCAAGGATGGAGATACTTTGGATGATTGAACCTTGGCATTGGTTAGTATTGGGCTTCTTATTACTAATCGTTGAGATGTTTGTACCGACGTTTGCCAGTTTGTGGTTTGGCGCCGCTGCCATCATCGTTGCAGCGCTATCATGGCTATTGCCTATTTCTGTCTCTGTTCAGATTATCGTCTGGTTAGTGCTCTCTGCTGTGTTTTTGCTAGCTTGGTTTAAATTTATCAAACCGTTGTCAGTAGATCGTACCAAAGCTGGGCTAGGCGGTAGTGTCATAGTTGGTGAGGTAGGGATGATTATCGTGTCACCGCAGCTAGATAAAGCTGGCACAGTTAGGTTTAGTGTTCCTATCGTTGGTGCGGCTGAATGGATGTGCCGTACGAGAGGGGAGCAAGTGGCAATCGGCGATAGGGTAGTAGTGACTGATATTGTTGGTAATGAGCTGATTGTGAGCAGTACAAAAGCGCAGGCAGCAATGCATAAAAGTATGCAGGTATAATAATAAGGGATGAGTTATGGAAAGCTTTAGTATTGTCATGGTGGTATTGATTGCACTGGTGGTATTCACCGTGTTTAAAGGCGTACGTATAGTACCGCAAGGTTATAAATGGGTAGTGCAGCGACTGGGTAAGTATAGCCAAACGCTAGAGCCTGGGCTTAACCTCATCATCCCTTATGTAGATGATGTGGCTTATAAAGTAACGACCAAGGACATCGTACTCGATATTCCGTCACAAGAAGTCATTACTCGTGACAACGTCGTTATCATTGCAAACGCTGTCGCGTATATTAATATCGTGCGTCCTGACAAAGCGGTCTATGGTATTGAAGATTATGAATACGGTATCCGTAATCTGGTGCAAACATCGCTACGTTCGATTATTGGTGAAATGGATCTTGATAGTGCATTGTCTAGTCGCGACGAGATCAAAACCAAGCTCAAACATGCGATTTCAGAAGATATCGCAGATTGGGGTATTACCCTTAAGACAGTAGAGATTCAAGATATTAATCCTTCGCAAACCATGCAAGCATCTATGGAAGAGCAAGCAGCGGCAGAGCGTTTACGCCGTGCGACCGTGACCCGTGCTGATGGTCAAAAGCAAGCTGCTATCTTAGAAGCGGATGGTCGCTTGGAAGCGTCACGCCGTGATGCTGAAGCGCAGGTCGTACTAGCCAGAGGTTCTGAAGAGTCGATTCGTTTGATTACCAGTGCGATGGGCGAGGAAGAGATGCCGATTGTATACTTGCTTGGTGAGCAATATATCAAAGCGATACGAGAGCTGGCTGAATCTGACAACTCCAAAATGGTGGTGTTACCTGCTGATATTTTAAGTACCGTAAAAGGTATGGTCGGTGATAAATTAAAAGTGTAAGAAATCATAGCACTGTTAAAAAAAGACCTCGTTTGAGGTCTTTTTTATGTCTATTAATTGGACGAATGACTCGCTAACTTAGATAACTTTTGAAAAGCGGTTTTGGTGTTTCTTGTCCAAGTATTCATCAAATACCATGGCGACGTTACGGCCAAGCAAGCGACCTCTGGGTAAGACACGAATACCTGCTGCATCCATATCAATCAATCTATCGTCTTGCATAGCGCCTAACTGCTGTATCTCATTAATAAAGTAGGTGATGGCATCGATACCAAACTTTTGATTCACATCTTTAAAATCGAGGTAATCATGACACAGTAGGTTCATGATGGCATATTCACGCAAGCGGTCTTTGATAGAGGTTTTTATGTACTTTACCGCAGGCATGACAGTTGGATTGATTTTCGCCATATCAATCTTGGCTTGATAGCTCTGTAGATCAGTATCGTTTTGCAAAATATAGCGCGTATTGGCATTAGAAATCTGACTGATTGATGAGACACCAAAACCTAATAAGTCACAATCTCCCATGATGGTGTAACCCTGAAAATTACGATGTAGTTTACCTTCGCGCTGGGCAATAGCCAACTCGTCATTAGGTTTGGCAAAGTGATCGATCCCGATATATTGATAGCCAGCTTCGGTCAATGTGTTGACAGTATTGCCGAGCATCGTCAGTTTGGCAGCTGGGCTAGGCAAGTCTTCATCTTTTATCTGACGCTGGGCTTTAAATCGTTCAGGCAAATGCGCATAGTTAAAGACTGACAGGCGATCTGGCGACATCTCGATGATACGATTTACGGTTTTGTCCAAAGTATCAGGCGTTTGATGCGGTAAACCATAAATCAAATCAATATTGATAGAGCGAAAACCAAGCTCACGTGCTTCTGTTAGCACGCTTTCAATAAGCTCTGCGGAATGCACACGATTAACGGCAATTTGCACGGTTTCATCTAAATCTTGTACACCTAAGCTGATACGGTTGAAACCGAGATTACGTAATATCTGTAAGGTGTTTTCACTCAGCTCGCGAGGATCAATTTCGATAGAATAATCGCCTTCATCTTCTGGTAAGAACTCAAATTGAGTCTGTAAAAACTCCCATAATTGCACCATCTCTTCATCACGCAAAAACGTTGGTGTACCACCGCCTAAATGTAGCTGTTTGACCAATGGTTTGTCGCTGCCTTCTGGCGTAGATAACAAGCGGCGCTTATGCGTAATTTCAGCGATTAAATACTGCAAGTAATCGCCAGAATCACTATTTTTTTTGGTAATGATCTTGTTGCAAGCACAGTAGTAGCAAAGGTGGCGGCAAAACGGTATGTGAAAATATAATGATAAGGGAGCACGCGCTTCGCGACTCTGCAGGATTTTTGTCTCAAGACCGATAGCCTCAAAGCTATCCGGTATTGGAGTAAATTCTAAAGCAGTCGGATAAGAGGTATAACGTGGCCCTGAGCGATTGTACTTATTGATGATTGCCTCATCAAATGCTGGTAGCTGCTTGCTAGTAATGCTGCCGCGTGTACTGGCATAAGGGTTGTCAGGTTGCGTAACAGGGCGCACAGTCGTGGGCGGCTCGTCCGCACGGTTGTAGGGCTGCTGAGTGTTCTGTTCTGAATAGTCTGTCATGCGATATTCCTCGTTTTTACTCTAGATACTGCTGGTTTTTATATTATCAATGACTTCAGATTTGGTATTTATTTTTCAATTTTATGACTGATCGATAATAAGATTTGAATACGTCATCGGCAGCAGTATGTATCGCTAAATGTATAGTAGATAGTATAACAAATCCCTATTAGCAGTGGGGTGGTCGGTGGGTATTCTTAAATATTAAAATAGAGCGTTATTTACACATAAAAAAACCTCAGAACGACGCTGAGGTTTTTTTACTTATACTTTTATATCTATCTTTCTGTTAAAGCTATTCTCTTAGCTGAATAGTATTACCAACAGCCTGATCGCTGACTTCAGTTTTGCTAAAAGGTAAGCGTATCCAGTCTTTAGCTGAGTAACGACGTGTCTGATCACGATGATAAGGTCGAGTGCTGTCTGACGCTTGAGAATAAGCCAATAACGCCTCTACGATTGGGCCTTTACTGTCAAAAGTAACCGTCTGCATGTATGTAGGGCCATTGGTGATTGGCTGATAAGTACCATCTTCATTTAATCCAGGACTTTGAGCAACGTTAAAGATACCTTCACGTCCTAATCCACCATGCATAGGAATCTTCTCATCGTTATTACCCGCATCGATGACATATTGTAAGTCTGCTAAAGACGCATCAAGCGCTATATTCTTTTCATTAAAGTAAGTAATAGCATCTCCTAAAGCTTTGCGTGTGCCATCATTAATGATAAGACCACGAGGTGTGTTGACAGGGTCATTGATATCGAATTTTATGCTAAATGCATCATCCGTCGTTTCCGTAAAGTTGACCTTACGCCAAAACTCTCTAAATACATGAGCGCCTTTACTATCAAGGTTATTACGGCGGTCCCAATTACTTAGAACATCACAGGCTTGAGCAGCATCGATGGTGCCACCACTTGTCAAAGGCAAGGTAGAATTGGCTCGGCAATCTGCTAATACATCATCTAATACAAGCTCAGCAACATAGCTGCGGTTGCCATAAACGACGTCTTGCATATTATCTAAATTAAAGGTATTTCCTCCAAGTTGGTCTTTATTGCTCAATCGATCTGAAATCTGCGTCAGACCCATACGTGAACGCATGAGTAGTGGCACACCATCTACTGCATTAGCGCCCAAAAATGGTGATAAGCGACGACGTAGGAGCGGTGAGAATCCAGTCAGTGGTTGTTTTGGATTGCTCAACCAATAGCTGTCATTTGAGTTGGCGACGTAGTCATCACGGATTAAGAAAGGTAGGTTTGAGCGTCCAAAAATACCTGCTTGTGGTGAGTCCTCATCATTGCCCCATTCACAGGCAGCGGTAGCACCATTGAGTGCTGGCAAGTCTGATGCAATCAATGCGCCAAGGAACGGGCCAGCATTGGCACTACAAGATTCTAGCTGTTGTTTAGTGACATGCGGTACGGTTGAGATATCGGCATATAGAGCTTTGCCGTAGCGATCAGTGGCAATAGTATTGACGAAGCCCAGACCAAGCGTATCCTGCATTCTATCGACCAAATCTTCAACACTGGTTGCTTTATTCATGCTGCGCCATTGATTCAAGGCACGTGGATTCTCAGATGCAGCATCGCGAATGGTATAAGCTAGGTTATTATCACCCCAGTTAGGTAGTTGACCGTTCAGTGCCTTTACATTCAGCATAGGCCCATACTGTGATAAATAGATAGGACGAACCAACGTTTGATTATTTGGTAATTGAATGGTCACATCGACTTGTTCAATATCACGCTGCTCAAATACACCTTCACTATTTTGATAATTGTATTTCATAGGATTACCATTCACCAAGCTAAGCTGATAAAGGGTAAATCGTTTGGCTGTAGAGACTGTATGACTCCAAGCCACATCCTTGTTGAAACCGATATTGATGAATGGTTGGCCTTGTTGAGCAGAACCCATTACGTCAATCTCACCTGGTAAGGTTAAATGAAACTCATAAAAGCGTTGCACCCCTTCCCATGGTTCGTGCGGATTACCATACAAGATACCACTTTCCGTACCTGTTACCTCGCTGCCAAATGCATAAGCATTACTACCGCCTTTCATCGCATTGATTGTAGAGTCATCAAACTCCACTGCTGGCTCTGGGCTGACAGTACGCATTCTACTGCTGTTCATAATCGTATTCTGAGCAGGAGGTGCTGCTGCCACGATCGGTTTAACAAAATTAGACAAGCCGCCGCGCAAGTTTGCTTTGCCGTAGACAGTTAACAAGTCATCAATCGTAATCTCACGTACCCATTCGGCACCAGCACAGTCAGGATTGATATTATCAACACCTGTATCACGTAGATACCGGCTATAGCCAGCAGCGTAGCCTGTGACAGCATCAATAGTCTCGGGGTCCTGAGCGGCTAAGAAACTAGCACGTCTCTCTGGGGAGTTATACCAAGTATAAAATATGTCGCTTGCCACATCGCCTTCATCGCCTAGGTACAGCATACTTTGACCACTGGCCACGACGATTTCACGCGCCAGTGAGCAGATGTTGTCTTCGGCAAAAGCATAACCTACGCCGTAACCTAAACCTTTATAATCATTGGCTGTAATATGTGGTATACCGAACTCAGTACGCTGAATATCTGCTGAGTAAGTTGGTGGGTCGAACGTTGAATTGTTATCGTTGTCTCCGAAACAACCAGATAGTCCTAGAGAGACTGCCACTGTGAGTAGCGCGAGCCTAGGCACACGCTGATTAAGCATATCAATGCTCATAAGCTTATCCATCCATGGTTAGTTGGTGTGTATAAAGCCGTAGAAAACAGCAATCACCGAGCTTTATATGATCAATAAAATCCTTTTATTGCCAATGCTCTTTCTGACCTTAAATGTCTGATATGGATTTGAATTTATTGGAATATCTAGCTGTAATTGAAACTTCCAAAAAGCTTTAGATAAACTGTAAACTCAAGTCAAATAAGACAAAGCATAAGAGCATTTGCTCATCATATAACAGTAAATAGTATCTACACCAGCAATAAAATACGACATTTGCGCGTTGATAAATAATACTTTATTATCAATGACACTCTGTATTAGGAAGATGCTGATGTCGTTTGCCCAAGTCTATACCCGTTCGGTGGTTGGTCTGCATGCTCCCAAGGTCATCATTGAGGTGCATCTATCGCAAGGACTACCTGCATTGACCATCGTTGGCCTACCTGAGGCCGCCGTGCGTGAGAGTAAAGACAGGGTACGCTCCGCCATTCTCAATTCAGGTTTCCAGTTTCCTAATCGCCGCCTCACGATTAATTTAGCCCCTGCTGATCTACCTAAAGATGGCGCGCGTTTAGACTTACCAATTGCTATCGGTATACTGGCAGCAAGCGGACAGCTTGAGCCAGAGGTGCTATCAGGATTTGAATTTATTGGCGAGTTAGCGCTCAATGGTCAATTGCGACAAGTAACTGGTAGTTTGGCAGTCGCACGTGCAATCAAAGCTGAGAAGTTGGCGTTAGCATTGTCGCAGTTAGCAGCGAGTGACCAAGGACAAAATAATTCAGATACCTCGCTGCAGACAACTCCGCAACTGATTGTACCGATTGATAATGGTCGTGAGGCCAGCCGCGTTGATGGCGTAACGATACTAGCTGCTCAGAGTCTAAAAGCAGTTTGCGACCATCTACAGTCGCTCGTTGACCCAAGTGCAAACTATGAGAGTTTAGCAGTGGTGCAGCCAAGTCTTGCTCAGAAGCATGTCGGCTATCAAGTGGATTTAGCTGATGTCAAAGGACAGCACCATGCTCGGCGCGCGTTAGAGATTGCCGCTGCGGGCGGTCATTCATTGTTATTTACAGGGCCACCAGGTTCTGGCAAGACGCTTATGGCGTCACGATTGCCAACGATATTGCCAGATTTGAGTGATGAGGATGCGCTAGAAGTTGCCAGTACCTATTCTGTCGCAGACAGTGATTATGACTATGGGACGCGGCCATTTAGACAAGTACATCATACGATATCAGCTGTAGCATTAGTCGGTGGTGGTTCACGGCCAAAACCGGGCGAGATTACGCTAGCTAATAAAGGCGTATTGTTTTTAGATGAATTACCTGAGTTTGATCGAAGCGTACTGGAAGTATTGCGTCAGCCGCTAGAAGCCAAACAAATCACGATTAGTCGCGCTAACTCTCAAATGACCTTTCCAGCGAATTTTCAACTGGTCGCTGCGATGAATCCTTGCCCATGTGGTTATGATGGCGATACATCAGGACGTTGTCGCTGTCGACCTGAGCAAATCAAACGCTATCAAGATAAGTTATCTGGGCCTCTCTTAGATCGTATTGACTTACATATTACCGTGCCTGCGTTACCGATTGCCGATCTGCAAAATAGTCAGGTAGGTGAAACCTCTAAGCAAGTACGGGCTCGCGTAGTGGTCGCGCATCAGCATCAAATGCAGCGCCAGCAAAAGGTTAATAATGAGCTTAGCCCTAGCGAAATCGATGAATATATCCAGCTAGGCGACAATGAAAAGCAGTTATTGCAACTTGCTCAGCAGCGTCTGAATTTATCAGCACGTGGCTACCACCGAGTATTACGAGTAGCACGTACAATCGCGGATTTGGCTAACAGTACCAATATCAACAGCGCCCACTTATCTGAGGCGCTGAGCTATCGCAGTAAAGCGTAATCTCTGTTTGAGCAAGTTACACTATGATGATTTGATAAATTCTTTATAGACTAAACTCTATCTTTCATAATCCAAGCAACCAAGTCAGCAAAGTGGTCAAATGCTTCGGTCGGGTTTAGCTCTCGAATATCTTGCCCATAGTTATAGCCATAAGACAGACCGAGCGTGTCCATATTGGCGTTCTGTCCAGCCAACATATCGTTTCTAGAGTCCCCAATCATCACTGACTGCTCGACACTGACATTGAGAGTCTCACAGACGTGTAGTAGGGGCGTTGGGTCTGGTTTTTTGACAGGCAAGCTGTCGCCGCCCATCACTTCGCTAAACAAATCCTGCCAGCCAAACGACTGCAATATCTTCGGCACAAATCGAATGGGCTTGTTGGTGACTAAAGCAAGCGTATAGCCAGCTGCGTGCAACTTTTTGAGTCCGTTATCGACATCTGGATAGGCAACGGTTTTGCTACCACTGAGGTTTTGATAAGCCTCAAAAAATATTTGCTCTGCGTGATCAGCTTCTTCGACCGTTAGCTCACCCTCTGCTACTTCTACTTTACCAACCAAAGCGCGCTCTACGAGCAGTCGTGAACCATTTCCTATCCAGTTCCGTATCATCTCGATAGGGTAAGTGTCTTTGCCCAATGTGGTTAGCATGGCGTTGGTGGCGTCGGCCAAATCGGGTACGCTATCAATGAGCGTTCCATCAAAATCAAAAATTAAAAGCTGCTTATTCATTATTCCTCACTATTAAAAATCGTTATATTTATTATATTGGCCATACCTTAGCACAGTAGCGTTTTGAGACCAGTCAATTTAGTTTATCTGTTGTGCTTAATGTCTTGAGCATTAGCATCTATTAGACATCTTTATAGCGTTCACGATGTTCTTTCTTCATTCTCAAATAATCTTCGTTCTCACGACATTCGTCCCATTTAACTTTAAAGATCCGTGCAGATTCTGCTTTGACTGGGTCTTCCTCTTGTCGTGGCAATTCTTCGCGGCCATGGGCGCCGCTTTGACCTTTTTTATCATCAGGTACCGCGCCTTTATATTTTTTACCGCCTTTATGATTGGCATAGCGACGAGCACGGGTATAGCCCATTTGGATAAACTTGCGCGCCATATCTGCGCCGACGAAGTCATCATCAGCCAAGTAATCTAAAAACATCTGATAGATAGCTTCACTGCTTTCGCGGGCGATGTCGGGAGTCGCAAAACGCCAATGGGGTAAAATCTCAGACTTATAAGGCTCTACCAGTAATACGCCTTGCTCACCGCGACCGACACGGTACAACTCAGGCTGAGCGCGCAAATCCAAACTCTTATAATCCAAGTCGTAATCAAACTCTCTCATATCTATGACCTATTATTTTTATCTATTCGTATATGGTTATTGAGTATACTTAGCCAAGCTGTTTAGAAAAAAGCACAAAAATGTTATGCAACCGTGACAGTAGGTATTTAGCATCAGAAGCGATGAGTGAAAATGGTTATGGTAAAGTCAGCTATGAGACATATGAAGGCTATGAGTATGATGAATACAATGCTACGAGAGATGTTATGTTGAGAAATAAGATAAGTGTCAAGAAGCCGAGCCGCTTGCTATTGCCTAAAAACATACTGGTGGCATGGCTATTGCTAACGACAAGCATACTAGCCAATACGACTGCCCACAGCGCGTGGTTTGAACGCTTAATTCCGCAAGGGGAGACTTATACGGTACGCGAGATAGATCGCGATTTGGCATTCGTGATAGATGGCTTTATCTATGATGCGCGTACGTCTTGTTTTTTGGCAGTAGGCGACCGAGTGATATTCTTTGAGGGGCGTCACGGTATTGATTACCGCGCAACTATATACGACTTGGATTCGCGTGAGCGCTGTAATTTACTATTACGTGGTCGGTTGTACGAATAGTGGTCGGCTATACGAATAAGAGCAAAGTATGAATAGAATAAACGCTAAAGAATACGGGAAAATTTAAACATAAAAAAAGCCCCGAACATCGCTGTTCAGGGCTTTTTAGAATTCTATTAACGAATGGTGGCTCGAGGCAGGATCGAACTGCCGACACACGGATTTTCAATCCGTTGCTCTACCTACTGAGCTATCGAGCCGTCTTCGTTGAGGCGCTATTAAACTAAATATAGGCTCAGCTGTCAAGCAATTTTTGCATTATATCTGATAAAAGACGATAAATAATTAGATATTGGCAAAATTAACCATTTTAGCGTTCAGTTTAGTCTTTTACACGTAATAGTTCGTACTCACTCATGATACGGTGAATATCAGCGTCAGCAGGGACAAATTCACGTACGCCTTTTCTAACTTCGCAATCATAGACCAGTTTAATAAACTTGGCATCGATAGCACGTTTACGATTCTCCGGATGCACCGTGAGATATTGTAGGCGCTTAGCATTGGTCTGACCATCATCAAAGCAAGCGACCGCAGCGATAGGCTTATCATTGAACATCCCAACATACAGATACTGTCCACGTTTAAACCCTTGCTCAACGATATTTAATACCTCGAGACCATCAGGCTGTGCATCATCACTATCGTACAACGCTTGCAAGCGCTCTTCTAGCTCATTGTCGCGAGCAGGTTTTTTGATAAGTGGCGCATCCAAACTATTAATGGCGATCGCTTCTAAAGGCATAGCAGTTCCTATAAATAGAGGGTTTCTATAGTATAAATTAGCAGTATGAGGCAGCACGATGTCATAGCGTGTAGTGCCGTAAGTAAGGGTCTTCAAAGTCAGCGCGAGTCATGATTGATAAAACTGAACACACTATTTTAGCAGAATGAGGTGATTTTGTGCGTGGTTTACCGCTTGGTCATGGCAGTAAATGTTAGGGTTTGCTATGATGAGGCTATATAATATTTAGTATGTATCAGCCCTAATATGTTGATATCTTTTGTATATATCATTTTCTGCTAAGGTCTGTCCCAGACACTAGTAAAATATTTTGGGCAGGTTTTCGCCTTATTTATTGACCGCTTTTCACTGATAAAAAACTGATAGAGAGTAGCCATGACAGCCAATGCAACGACGACTGCTGCCACACCTGAGCAAACTGAGTCAAAAAACGTAAATCTATATGGTCGCCCTGAACGTATCGCGACCGTTGAACGTATCACTGCCGAAACGCAAATCACCTGTACCGTTAATTTAGATGGTACAGGTAAAGGTGTGGTAGACACTGGTGTGCCATTTTTGGATCATATGATTGATCAAATCAAGCGTCACGGTTTATTTGACTTAGACATCAAATGTACCGGTGATACCTTTATTGATGACCATCATAGCGTCGAAGACACTGGCATTACCCTTGGCCAAGCGTTCAATAAAGCATTGGGTGACAAAAAAGGCATTCGTCGTTATGGGCACTTTTATGCGCCGCTAGATGAGTCATTGACCCGTGCTGTCGTCGATCTGTCAGGGCGTCCTGGTTTGCATATGGATATCCCATTTACGCGCTCGCACGTCGGCCGTTTCGATGTTGATTTGTTTAGTGAGTTTTTTTACGGGTTCGTCAATCATTCATGGATGACGGTGCATTTGGATAATCTCAAAGGCAAGAACAGCCATCATCAGATCGAATCAACCTTTAAAGCCTTTGCTCGTGCGTTACGTATGGCTTGTGAGTATGATGAGCGTGCGTTGAACACCTTGCCATCGACCAAAGAAGCTTTCTAAGGCGCATTTAAGGCTCTTCTACGGTGTCAGTCAAGCTTGGCGTACTAGTTGTACAGCCTGCGCTTGACTTCCTTGTAGCAAAACCTTATCTACACCCGCGATAATAGAAAAGGCCATAGCCAACAATATAAATGGTCAATAATATAAATAGTACAGTAGTCAAAATATTTAAAAATGAGAACCAATCGATGACTAAAGTAGCACTATTAGATTATGGTATGGGCAACCTGCATTCTGCTAGCAAAGCCCTATCGGTAGTCGGGGCAGAAGTCTCTATCACCAATGATCCAAAAGTCGTCGCGGCGGCTGATAAGATCGTCTTCCCTGGTGTGGGTGCGATGCGTGACTGTATCGCTGGTATGCATGAAGCAGGAATTGATGAGGTCATACGCCATGCAGTTTTTAACAAGCCCGTTATGGCCATCTGTGTGGGCATGCAGGCGTTGTTTGAGCAGTCAGCTGAAAATGGTGGCACGGACTGTTTGGGCATCTTAAACGGCACTGTAGAAGCATTTGACCCTACGTGGAAAGACAAGCAGGGCGCAACGATAAAAGTACCGCATATGGGCTGGAATACTATTAGCGGCATGGATTTTGACCATCCGCTATGGCATGGTATCGAAGACAACGCGCATTTTTACTTTGTACATAGTTATTACTGTGAGCCTGCTGATAGCTCACAAGTGGCGGCGGTATGTGATTATGGCCAACCGTTCTGCGCCAGCGTGATCCAAGACAATCTATTTGCCACCCAGTTCCATCCAGAAAAGAGCCACACCGCTGGCTTGCAACTGTTAAAGAACTTTGTAGAGTGGAATGTGTAAATAGTTGATAAATGTGAAGTGAATATTTAATTTAGTAGAAGGTAGATTATCAATTGTATAATCTGCCTTTTTTATACTCAGTGATCACTTTGTAGCTGCTATTCTTTAGCTATTATAGTTTAGCCATCATGGTTTAGTGATACGCTCAGTTATTTTCTACTCGCTTATATTTGGAATATCTCAGTGGATTTTACTGCCTTTAAAATGAATGTTGTGGAAACAACGGGCCTTGCCAAAGATGCTTTACATATCTATGTCGGTGTCGGTATTTATCTGCTGTGTCTGGTTGCGCTGCGTCCTATCATCAAAAGCCAAGGTATTCGGTCATTTATCGCATTGATTGTCGTAACTTGCATTGCGCTGTTGGGTGAGTATTTAGACAATCGAGATATGATTGAATCGCTTGGCTTGGCAGGCTTGAGCCGTGATCAGATACTCGCGAGTATCCGCGATTTGATTAATACCTGTATGCTGCCGTACGTGCTCTTTGCGCTGAATAAGTGGACGACTATATTTCGACCAACCAATAAATCGACTTCATTGACCAAAGGCCATAAAAAAACGGACTATTAGTAAGTCCGTTTTTTGTTGTACCTCAAAAAATATTTAGTTTATTGCTTGAGGAGAGGAACAAAGCTAATACCACAGCAATTATCGGCAACACCAGAAATTTACTCCATCCAAACGGCAAAGCATAAGCCAGTTTCGGGTAAAAAGGGCAGACATAGACAGCTATTCTGTCTTCTGAAGTTATCGAATTCGCTACTGCCTTTCTAACTCCGTTTTCACCAAAACTACGCACCCCTCCAAAAGCATTCAGTAATGTGCTGGTATAAATGACACCTTCGAACTCATATTGATACTTAATAAAAAGCTCATGCACATCATCCAGATAAGAGAATTTGGCAGAAGTAATCACTACTCTTTTGCTTAAAACCTTTGAATCTACTTTTGGAAAACATAAAAATATAAAGTCAGTTATGATCGCTATTAAGATCCATACCAAAAAAATAGCTGAAAATATAAATATGCCATAGAGTAAAAATATTGGGTACATAGCCATCAGACTCTAGGTTTATATGTTAGCTATATTTATTAGCTATTAGCTTCATCATACAACTCACGTACCACTTCACCAATCGCTTTGATACCATCAGAGAGTGTCTGCTCGTCAGCAGCGATACTCATACGAATACACTCGTGTGCGTGCTGATAATCGCTAACATCGACACCAGGGAAGAAGTATTCGCTTGGCACAATAAGCGTGCCTTTTTCTTTGAGGCGTTCGTATAGCTCAAGGGTGCTAATCGGTAAGTCTTTAAACCACAACCATAAGAATATCGCACCTTCAGGCTTATGAATGACCAAAGGATAATCACCCAAGGCTTCTTTTAATAGCTTGACCGCAAGGGTGGCCTGCTTTTGATAAAACGGCTTGATGTCGTTATCTGACAATTGCTTGATACGGTCATTTTCTACCAGTGGCGTTGCAATCGCTGCACCAAAGCGTGTCGGCGCTAGATTGACCACGGCATTCATTGCGCTGACCGCTTCAATTACTTTGGCATCGGCCACGATAATACCCGTACGCATACCAGGCAAACCAATCTTCGACAGGCTAAAGCACAGAATCGTATTATTATCCCAATTCAGGTGCGCGTCAGAGTAGATGATGTTGGGGAAGGGCATACCGTAGGCGTTATCGATAATCAGCGGAATGTCATAGCGTTTGGCAATCTCGGCCAAATGCGCCATTTCTTCATCGGTCAGCACATTGCCCGTTGGATTGGTCGGGCGTGAGCAGCAAATCGCACCGATACGACCTTCTTTTAATGCTGGCAAGTTCTCTAATGCATCAAAATCGACACGATATTTAAAGAAACCTTCCTCGCCATCATGCGTCACTTCATCGATATGCGGTAATACCGCGGTGAAATGTTGACCTTCCACATGCACATCGCTATAGCCAATATACTCAGGGGTCAATGGCAGTAGAATGGACTTGTCGATAGATTGGTTCTTTTCATCTTGACTGTTTTCATCAACGAAAGCACCACCAAACAGATTAAATAGATAGAAAAACGCATTCTGTGAGCCATTGGTCAGAGCGATGTTTTCTGAGGTGAGGTTCCAATCATAATGACGGTTAAAGAAGCCAACCAACGCATCGATAAAGGCGGCATCCCCTTGCGGATTAGAGTAGTTCGCCATACTGATAATCGCGCTACTATTGGGTACGCCTGTATCATTATCAACACCTAGCGCCTTATATGTCTCCAAAAATAACTCATTAACGGCATCAATTTTGGCAGGATTACCACCGCCCAGCATGTTGACTGGCTGATCGCTTTTTAGCGCATCGCCTAGATCGTCCATCAATTGTGAGATGCCAGTGGGCTGAGTAAATTTTTGACCGAACTTTGAGAATTTCATAAGGCTACCATGCTATTTGGGAAGGTGTTAATGAGGTATAGGCACGCATACCCCTAATGATAATATGGGCGTTAGTATAGCAAATAGTCAGTTTTAAACGAGTTGGAATCGTAAAATAAACTATTGCTAAATCATCGCCCTGACCCTTGCCATAATCCCGCGTCCAATCACCAATCTCACATAAATAATGGCAATGGCAAACAGCAATACGACTAACGCCGCACCGCCAATCGCCAAGCTCGTCCACGGCACACTAAATTGTAAATTAAACCACTGCGTGATAGCAGCCCATGCACCAACGCTAGCGATAACAACGGCAAAGGTCGCTGCGCTAATACCAAGCACGCCCAATTCTAAAATATTGAGCATATACAGGTCACGCTTTTGCATACCGAGCAGTCTAAATGAAGCGCTGTCTTTCATACGATCTTGCGAGGTAGACAGCAGCGAGCTGATTAGCACCATGACGCCAGTGAGTAGGGCAAGCAAGGTGAATACATAGACCAAGCGGCTCATTTGTACCACCAGCTCTTGAATTTGTTTCGCAATAGCAGTGCCATCGATCGTAGTGACAGCAGGGAACTCGCGTACCAGTTTGCCTTGTAGTTCTGGAATGGCATCTTCTGATACGTGGGCAGTAGCAAACTGAATCTGCGGGGCAGCGGACAGCACGGACGGCTCAAATAAGAAATAGAAATACGGACTTGGGCCACGTTCATAGCGCGTGCGAATACTGGTAATTTGCCCGATGATTTCGATACCTTGAATGTTAAAACGCACCTGATCGCCCATACCGACATTGAGCATACCTGCGGCAGTGTCCAAGATAGACAAGGGTTTGATTTGTTCGTTTGTCGCATCGATAGGCGTATATAGCGCATCATCTGTGAGCGATTCAGTGATGTATTCAGTATCCATGACCGTATCTGCATAGCTTAAGTTAAACACTCGCGTAGGATCATCAAACCCATCAGCAGGCTCGATATCTTTTGCCGCCACATCATTTGCCGTCTCTACACGCGCACGAATGACGGGATAATAAGTGACAGGCGCTTCAATGATTGCATCAATATCGTCATGTTGATCGCTCTGCACATCGAGCAAAAACAGATTAGGCGCATCTTCAGGATAGGCGTTGATAAACTGCGCATTGATACTGTGATTGAGTGTCGTGATAAGCGTCAGCACCGCTACCGATAGTGATAAGGTGACAAAGAACAACGCCGATTGGTTGCCTTTACGCGCAAGGTTATGGATGGCAATACGCTGCATCCAACTGACCTTGGTATTACTCGCTAACTTGTTAAGCAGCCAGATCCACCCACGCGCCAATAGCCAAAATATCGCCACAAAGCCAATCAAGCCGCCCAATAACTGCGCCCCTAATGACAGCGAACCTACTTCATAGGTAAAGAAAGCATACAGCCCTGCCAGCACCAAGCCATACCATAGTAGCGGCACACGTCGATACCAAGGCAAATTTTGTGTTTGCGTATTCGCCCCTTGATTGAGTAGGGTAGCGGGTTTGGTTGTATTAAGCGCGCTTAGACCACGCTGTGCAATCAGTAACGTCAGGGCTAAAGCAATGAATATGGTCTTGATCGCACTGATTGGATTGATGGCGAGACCCACGTCGGCAGGCAAAATAGCTACGAGATAAGGTTGCCCGATTTTAAGCAAGCCCAAACTCAGGACAATCGCGGCAACACAAGCAATGGCGGTGGTAACGATAAGCAGTTGATAATAGCTGCGCTTGAGTGAACCAAGTGGCTCGCCGAGCGCCAATCGAATGGCATTATTGGATTGCTGCTTGCTGACAAAGGCGCTAATGACGCCGTACATGGCGACGGCAGAGAGTAGCAATACCGCAATGACCAGTAATTTTAAGAACATCAATACATTGTCAGAGATACGGGACACAGAGGTATCTTCGGACTGGGCTTCAGACAGCTCGATATCAGGATAATTGGTCAGAATATCTGTGAACGCATCACGCTGCGTCGTGATCAGCTCGGGATCACCTGCTATCTCAATACGGTAATTGACGCGGCTACGTTGACCGAGTAGGTTGGTGGCTGCCAAGGCATCTTGTTTCATCAACACCCGCCCACCAAAACCAAACGCGGTCAAAGGTCGGTCAGGTTCTTTGGTCAGCACATCACTGATGGTAAACTGCGCATCACCAATGGTGATACGGTCGCCGACATCGGCCTGTAGACTACTGAGCACTTCTGGCGCGACGATCACACTGTCAGATGTTAGCTGATCCCACAGCGGCTGTCCCGAGGCAAGCTCTGCTGTGCCGTATAAGGGGTACGACGGCGAGACGGCTTTGACGCTGGCAAGCAAGGTTTGCTCATCATTGACCAGCATGGCGCTAAACTGATAGTCATATACCGTCTGTGTATTAGGGATAGTTTCTACCTGTGACAATACTTCGCTTGGCCAGTCTTGCTTACTGTTTAGGATTAGATCCCCACCAACGAGCGCGCGCTGATTGTCATTGATGTAGCTATCGACAGACTGCTGCACCGAGTCGAGGGTCAGGTAGGTTGCAAGCGACAAGGTCAAGGTCAGTAGAAACAACACAGGATATACCCAGCGCTGCCACCAGCTACGGCTGAGTGCTTGCGAGCCTAGATTTTGAAAACCTAGAGTACGGGTAAATAGTTGACTAAGGATGCCGCTAGGATAACTGGACTCTTGATGCATACTGGTAGCAGTCTTTTTTGTATCAGGCGATTTGTTGTCTGTGGGCTTACTATTCATTAAGATACAATCCAGTTATTCATGTAGGTACAATGCGGCCGTCATGCATGGTGATGACGCGATCTGCCATCTCGGCAAGTGCAGGATCATGAGTCACGACCACCAGTGCCGAGCCAACCTGTTGGCGTAAGTCCAATAGCAGCTGCATAACTTGATCGGCATTTTGCTCGTCTAGGTTGCCTGTTGGCTCATCCGCAAAGACAATCTTTGGATGCGATACCAGTGCTCGCGCCACCGCTGTACGCTGCTGCTCACCACCTGACAACTGATTGGGTAAGCTGTTACGTCTATGACCTAAGTCGACTGCATCTATCAGCTCGTCTACGCGTGATGGGTTTGGACGTCTGGCAATATCAAGTGGAAAGGCGATATTTTCAGCGACGGTTAGTGTGGGCAGTAGATGAAACGACTGAAAGACAAAGCCCATATCCTGCTGTCGAATAACGGCAAGCGCATCCTCGTCAAGACTGCTGAGCGTTTGATTTGCCAGTGACACCGTACCGCTATCGGGATAGTCTAGCGCGGCAAGTAGTCCTAGTAAGGTCGATTTGCCTGAGCCTGATTTGCCCATGATGACCACAAACTCGCCTGCATTAACATGGATATCAACGTCTTTGATGATGGACAACTTTTGCTCACCGACTTGTACGGTTTTGTTTAACTGTGAGGCAGTTAGTAGGGTTTGTGTCTTAAAGTCTGTTTGCGATGTCTCTGCAATCGAGCTTGATGATGTCATTACATGGTCTCGTTAGTCGTATTTTTAGTCGTCTGTTTTTGCGCAGTTGTAGATGTGTTATCGGTATCGGCTGTTTTTAGCTCTTTTAACTCATTTAATTTAGGCTCTAGAATAGGCAAGATATTGTCATTGACGATAATCTCGTAGCCTTCTTTGGTCGGATGAATGGCGTCGGCTTGGTTGAGTGCGCGGTCACCGCCGACGCCCTCTAAAAAGAACGGAATGAGCGTTAGATTCATGTCTTTCGCAATACGAGGATAAATGTCTGAGAATGCCGCCACGTATTCACTGCCTAGATTGTCATAGATCGACATACCGCCCAAGATGACGACACTGCCATTGTCTTGCAGGTGCTTAACCGCAGTACGAATATTGGCTTCAATTGTCGCTACATCGATACCACGTATGGCGTCGTTGGCACCGATAGTCAATATAGTGATGTCAGGTTTGGTTTGCGATACCCAGTCCAATCGATTGACCAGACCAGTACTGGTTTCACCGCTTAGACCTGAGTTGATAACTTTGGCGTTAGCATAGCCCATCTCTTGTAGACGATCTTCTAACTGAGCAGGGTAATTGTCGTCTTTGTCCACTCCCAGACCTTCTGTCAGTGAGTCACCAAGCGCCAAAATAGTAAGTGATGAGGATTTGACCTGTTGATCAGTTGAGGCTGCGGTTTCAGTAGCTACTGGAGCAGTGCTGGCTTGACTGTTGGTCGCTTCAGTACTGGTACTCTGCGTGTCAGTAGCAGATGTGGTTTCAGCATCTTTCTGACAGCCACTGATAGCCATTACAGCCGCGAGCATGGCGATAGCAGGCAAGCGCTGAGCAAAACGAGAGGGAAATTTCATCATGGGTGTTATGTCCTATATGCAATCAAACCAGTGTCTAGTCAAATCCTATCTAAACCAGATACAGTATCAGTCGGATAAATCGTCAGGCTCGCTCAGTCTACTATTGGTAGTACTTTCACTCACCTTCCTTTTATCCGGGTTATATTGAGTATCCAGATTATATTAAGTATCTAAGTTATATTAAACTGACTATAGCAAAATAAGACAGTGACCTATATTGGCCTAAGGTTAATTTAAGGCCGCTTTATTGCGCGTTAGCAATCATAGCCTTGTAGACCACAAAAACTGATAGACATGAAAGCTGATAGCAATCAAATATATTTACCATCGACCATCACTGGACGACTAACAAGCCAAGCAATCACGACGTTGACAATCATCAGTATCAGCATAATAAAAAGTGGCATACTCCAGCTACCAGTCATTTCATGCAGCCAACCTGTACCCAATGGTCCAAAAAACGCAATGACATAACCAACTGCTTGAGCCATACCAGACAGCTCACTTGCCTGATTAGTCGTATAAGTACGCATAGAGAATAGCATCATGCTCAAGGTAAAAATCGCCGAACAGCCCATGCCCATCATGCCTGACCATAGCCATGCCAAATCAGTCGATAGATAACTGACGCCCAATATACCAATGACATTTAGCACAGCAGCAAATACCGCTAGCGCTTGAATAGGGCGGCCGCGATTGACCAACCAAGTTAAACTTAAGATAGAAACCGGTGCCATAAACTGAAATACAGAACCCATTTGTCCAGCACTGACGGCAGATAGTCCCTTACTGACCCAAATCGACGGTAAAAAACTGGCAACGGTGTAAAACAATAATGACTGTAATCCCATAAAAATAGCAATCTGCCACGCAAAGGTGGTTCGCCACATGGAAATATCAGAAGAGCTTAAGGCCGCAGGGATGACCGCTTGATGGTTAGATGAACCCAAACGCAAACGTAAGAACAACCAGATAACAAAGGCAAAAACACCTAGTATCGTCCAACCGCCTAATGCCCACTGCCAACCAACCTGCTCCGATAGCGGTAATACGACGCCTGCGACGATACCTGCTGCTGTGGTCATCGTCAGACTAAACAACCCTGTAATCAGCGGAATATGTTGTGGGGTACGCTGCTTAATGACCGGTGCTGCTAAAGTATTAGCGAAACCAATGGCGAGGGTAAGTAGCAAAGTACCAATTAAAAACCCACTCCACGTCGGGATAGCGGTACGAATAATCATCCCTACCGTTAACAGTCCAATCATGGCAATCAGTGTATTTTCTAGCCCGAATCGCTTACCAATGGTTGGAGAAATCAGCGCACCAACGGCAAAGCTCAGCATAGGCACTGCTCCTAGCCAGCCTATCTGAAACTCAGAGATATCAAGCGCGTCTTTTACCACTGGGGCGATAGAACCTAGCGCGACGATAGGTGCACGCATATTGGTTGCTAGCAGAATCATGGCACACAGAACCAACCAAAAGGTAAAGCGTGAGGAAGGCAGGCTAGATGAAACAGATAGATTGGACGAGGTAGACATAGCAGCACAACGATGACAGCGAAAAAGAACACGTTATTAAACAGCGCCAAGAAATTGCCGCTTATAAAATAACACCAGAGAGCATTTACCCAGACACGTACCTAAACGGTAAGCGATATCTTAAATGAGACCGAAAAATATATGTAGCACGTAAGACATACAATTTGCTGCACTGATTTTGCTAAATTTGCAGGCAGGTTAGTCAAAATGCATTTGTGGTTACTTCGAGTTACGGCTATAGAACAGTGATAATAAGAGATGGCGATAATAAGGAATCTCAAATAAGCAGTCTTATCGCACAATAAAAATAGCGTCAAGTCACTTTTGAATGACTTGACGCTATTATAAGAACATATGTCAGGTAAATGCTACCAGCGTATGGTAACCAATAGGCTATTAAACCGATTTACCCAATTGAGCAGCTCTTAATGCATTCTCTTGCTGTTCAGCGATTAGTGAATCGCACTTATTGGGATCATTACCGCAAAACGAGCAATTTTCATCACCCATCAATTTAGCAACACCGCCACAAGATCCTCTAAGCGGCTTTTTTTTGACCATATAACCGACGCCCATAAAAATAAAGAATAGGACAAATACGGTGAAAGTAATGGCAAGCATAGGAAGCAGTTGGCTAAGCATAGAGGAAACCTCATTTTAAAAAATAGGGCAGTTATTAGTAGTGCTGTCTAAGTTCATGACAGCTAAGCACCATTAATAACAACTGTATAATAGTATAACAAATTTTAGTGCGGCTCGTTGTGCGTTAACGTATTCTCTTATTTCACATCTATCACTTACCAGTGGCTTCTAGAGTGTGCTGTCTAGAGCTTGGAGAACGATTAGAGCTTTTTATCAGCACGTAATGCTTTCATCGCTGGTGTCTGTACCACTTGCCAATCGTCAATATCATCATCAGCAGCTTCGTTGGACATATCGTCAGAACCTTTTGCCTTTACATCGTCAGCTAGTACCACAAACATGGCTGCTAGATTTTGTGTTTTAGCGAGGTCTAGTGCTTTGTAATAAGGCATCGCGGTAAGGGCAGTTGCCCACGCATCCGCCAATGCAACCGAATCAGCTGCGACAGTAACTGAAGGTGCGCCGCCTGCAATAGGGTTGCCCGTTGTCGGGTCGATAGTATGGCTATAGCGTTTGCCATCGAATATGACAGAATTGCGATAGTTGCCAGAGGTCGCTAGATGCATTTGGCTAGCCGTGTTTTTCGGCTGGCGAATAGCAGATATGGTCTGACGTTCACTGACCGTGCTGCCTTCAATAGGAGCGTCAATCGCAATTTGCCATGGCTGCTGCTGGTTATTCACACCAGAAGTGGCTATTTCACCGCCGATCTCAACCATATAGTTACGAATTTGGTAATCCTCTCTCAGCACATCAGCGATGACATCGACGCCATAACCTTTGGCAACAGCAGAAAAATCTAAACCAACGCCGTCTTTGGTCTTATAGATGGTGTCGTCTTTCTTTATGATGCTCTCAAAATCGACCAATGCTTTTGCTTGCGCAATCTCTACTGCGGTCGGTGGACTTTGTAAACGCTCGACCGTCATGGTGCTCCCAAAGCCCCATGTATTTACGAGTGGCATAACGGTAGGGTCAAAAGCACCGCCAGATTGCTGATAGACAATTTGCGATACATCTAGCACACGACTAAAATCAGCATCGATAGTGATAGGTTTGTCTTTGCCCAAACGATTGAATGTAGATATGGTCGAGTCGTTTTGATAAGTAGACATGCTATCGTTAATTTGTTTTAGGCGCTCGTCTACCGCAGCTTGTATGGCGGCTTCGTCCGCATCATCAGGCAACTGATAGCTAATATGGTAGCTCGTACCCATCGTCTCACCGATCAGATAGTTATAGTCTGGGGGTTGCTGGCAAGCGCTGAGCCCTAAAGTACTAGCAAGGCTGATGACGCCTACTAAAGTAAGGTGCAGAGGTTTTTTGGAAGATAAGCTGGATATAGTGTTTTTCATAATATTTTCGGTATGGCGTAGAAATGAGTAGGGTGTAAAACAAGCCACGCTTATTTTACACCCCTTGAACCCAAAAATACTAATGAAGGCACCATTCAGCGACAATTCGTTCGGTTGATTGAGTGGCTTACTTCACTTGTGACTCACGTATGAGCTTATAGAGTTTTGGTGGAGAGACGCGGTTGACCCGTGTGGCCAGTTTTTCTTTGCGACCAGCGACGATGATATATTCCTCTCCCTTGGTGAGCGCCTTCACGACTTGTTTGGCAAACTCAGTCGCAGTTAGACCATTGTTGGTCGCTTCATCCATCGTACCTTGTGCGCTACCGTCGCCAGTCAACGCATTGATAGAGATATTAGTCTGAATAAACCCGGGGAATATCGTGGCTACTTTGATACCTTGATCATGTAGCTCAGCACGCAAACTGTTGGCCCACATATGCAGTGCGGCCTTGGCTGCTCCATAAGCACCGCGATATTGTGTACCCAATAAACCTGCTACACTCGAGACCATTACTACTTTGCCGCCGCCTTGTGCGATAATATCAGGCAATACCAGTCTAGTAAGGCGCGTCTGGGCAAAATAATCTATTTCCATGATTTGGCGTTCAACTTCTTCAGCCGTGTCCATGATGAGCGAACGCTGACTGATACCAGCATTATTGATGAGCCAGTCGATTTTTTCCGCCTGAGCTTTAGCAGTAGCATAAGCTTCTTTGGTTTGGTTGGCATTACTGATATCAAAGGGAACGACAATATGTTTGTTAGCGCGTTTGCAGCTATTTTTGACCACCTCTAACTTATCACTGTCACGTCCACTTAGAATAATTCTAGCTCCGCGTTTGGCGAAGGCAACGGCTAATGCTTGTCCAATACCACTAGAAGCACCGGTGATCCAAATGGTCAAATCTTTGTATTTCGTTTTCATAAGAGTCCTTTCTTAATTTGTTAAAATTCTGTGCATGTTTGAGATATCATATTTTTCAGATAAGTGTTTTTTCTATTCAAGACTATGAGCTAAATAGCATCGTATAGTCAATCTAAAAGAAAAAAGGTACCTTATAAGGTACCTTGAAAAATAGATTAAATATAATCCTCAGAAAATAGATCTCTTTTAAGAAACTCGTCTGTTCGTATAACGATAACCCTCTGACTCCATGCAAGAACTGAACAAGCTGCTTTCTCTCTCACTTTTTACCTTTGCAATTCCAATTTGATAACGACATTTTTGTATTGCATTATGTGTATCATGTTGAGATATTCCTGCTTTTTTCCAAGTCGACTTAGGCGCACTTGAACAACCCGACAATATTAGAATAGAAGCAAGAATGCTTGTAAGTATACTAATTTTCATACTAAAACCTTTTATTGAATTCAAAAATAATAATCTATTGTTCAATTAAAACTGATACCAGTTCTAAGAACCAACAATTATTTAATAATAACAATAAACATCTATTATTGTAAGGTTTTGGAAACAAAAAAGAGTCTCAATTGAGACTCTTTTTTATATTCTTAGATTTGTGCTGTCAGATTAATTATCTAACTTAACCACCGAAATCATCAAGCATGATGTTTTCGTCTTCCACGCCCATGCTGTGTAGCATGTCAATTACGGCAGCATTCATCATCGGTGGCCCACACATGTAGTATTCACAGTCTTCTGGGTTTGGATGATCTTTCAGATAGTTTTCGAGCAATACGTTATGGATAAAGCCTGTTGGACCTTCCCAGTTATCTTCTGGTAATGGGTCAGACAGTGCAACATGCCACTCAAAGTTATCGAACTCTTCTTCTAGCTGATCATAGTCTTCAACGTAGAACATCTCACGAATAGAACGAGCACCATACCAGAAGCTAATCTTACGATCAGTGTTCAAGCGTTTGAGCTGATCAAAGATATGCGAACGCATTGGAGCCATACCAGCACCACCACCGACAAAGATCATTTCAGCTTCGGTTTTCTTGGCAAAGAACTCACCATAAGGACCTGAAACCGTCACTTTGTCACCAGGTACTAAGCTAAATACCCATGAAGACATTTTGCCTGGTGGAATACCGTCAGGACCACGTGGCGGTGGACTTGCGATACGGATGTTAAACTTGATGAGGCCTTTTTCTTCAGGATAGTTGGCCATTGAGTAAGCACGGATAACTGGCTCATCAACTTTCGAGACATAGTTGAAGATACCGAATTTTTCCCAGTCTTCTCTATACTCTTCATCAATCACAAAGTCTTTGTAGTGCACTTCATGCGGTGGCGCTTCAAGCTGCACATAACCACCAGCGCGGAAGTTTACTTCTTCGCCTTCTGGAATTTTTAGTACCAGCTCTTTAATGAAAGTGGCAACGTTATCGTTAGAGATAACTTCACATTCCCATTTCTGTACATCAAAGAACTCAGGGTCAATCTCAATTTTCATGTCTTGCTTAACAGCTACCTGACAAGCTAAGCGCATGTGATTGCGGATTTCACCTTGAGTAAAATAGCCTTCTTCGGTGGGCAAAATAGAACCACCACCTTCAATAACGCGGCAACGACACTGCGCACAAGTACCACCACCACCACAAGCTGAAGATAAAAATATACCTTCGCCCGCTAGCGTTTGTAGTAGTTTGCCGCCAGCTGGTGTCACCACATCATTATCGGGATTATCATTAATATGGATAGTGACATCGCCTGAACTGACCAGTCTTGAGCGCGCCGCCAAAATAATAGCGACGAGGCCCATGATGATCAAGGTAAACATAGCAACGCCACCAATCGCCGTAGCGTAATCCATGGTAGGTATCCTTAATCTATGGGGTAGGGGTGTGGGGGCATAATCTATGCTGTACCCAAACCTCTACCGAATAAATGAATTAAATAAGTCAAATAGCTAATGAAAGCTTTGAGCTTAGCGGTTTAGATGGACATACCACCGAACGACATAAAGCCGAGCGACATAAGACCAACCGTGATAAAAGTAATACCAAGACCACGCAGCGGTGCTGGAATGTCTGAGTATTTTAGCTTTTCACGGATACCCGCCAATGCTGTAATAGCAAGTGCCCAACCGAAGCCTGCCCCCACACCATAGACAACAGATTCACCAAAGTTATAGTCACGCTCAACCATAAATAGTACACCACCCAAGATGGCACAGTTTACGGTGATGAGTGGTAAGAATACCCCAAGTGCGTTATATAGACTCGGTACAAACTTGTCCAAGAACATCTCTAGGATCTGTACGGTGGCTGCAATCAAACCGATATAACTTAGCAATCCTAAGAAGCTCAAGTCGATATCAGGGAAACCTGCCCATGCCAGCGCACCATCTTTTAGGATAAACTGGAATAGTAAATTGTTTAGTGGAACGGTAATTGCCATAACGACAATAACCGCAACACCTAGACCAATCGCTGTAGAGACTTTTTTGGATACGGCCAAAAAAGTACACATGCCTAAGAAGTAGGCAAGCGCCATGTTCTCGATAAAGACTGAGGTTATAAATAAACTAACATAATGTCCCATTAGTGACCGCCTCCATGTGCCATGCCTTTAGACTGCGGCTTCATTACAAACTCAGCTTCTTCAACTTGTTCTGGTTTCCAGATACGGACAACAGCGATGAACAAACCAATGATAAAGAACGCTGACGGTGGTAACAGTAATAGACCGTTTGGTATGTACCAACCGCCATCAGTGACTGGCTGTAGAATCGTAATACCAAACCAAGTACCAGCACCCAATAGCTCACGGATAGTTGCGACAAATAGCAATACTGCTGAGTAACCAAGACCGTTACCAATACCATCTAAAAAGCTTGGGATTGGTGGGTTGCTCATAGCAAATGCTTCGGCACGGCCCATAACGATACAGTTCGTGATAATCAGACCAACGAAAACTGACAGACCTTTACTGACGTCATAAGCCACTGCTTTTAGTACCTGATCAACCAAGATAACCAACGAAGCAATAATCGTCATCTGTACGATGATACGAATGCTTGATGGAATCTGCTTACGGATAATCGAGATAAAGAAGCTTGAAAATGCCGTTACCAAGGTCAATGCCACACACATGACCATAGCGTTAGCCATACTGGTGGTGACAGCCAATGCCGAACAGATACCAAGGATCTGTAGGGCAATTGGGTTATTATCAAAGATAGGCGTGGTTAAAATGCTTTTAGTGTCAGCCATGTTATGCCTCCTTGCCGTTTGCTACTGGTAGCTTGGCTGCCAATTCGGTTTTAGGTTGAGCTGCCGGCTTTGATTGATTTGCTTGCGTGTCTGCACCTTCAACCGTTTGGCCGCTCTTTTCACGTAGCGTATCTAGATAAGGCTTATAACCTTGCTCACCTAACCAAAACTGAATCATGTTGCTGACGCCGCGGCTAGTCAATGTTGCACCGCTAATACCATCAACCCAGTTCTCTTTTGGGTTACCAGCTTTGGTTACACCAGTGGCAACGTTACCATTCTCGTCATAAGACTCGATACCGCTCCACTTTGCACGCCACTCTGGCTCTTCGATACGAGCGCCAAGACCTGGGGTTTCTTTATGCTCATAGAAACTGATACCTTTGATGGTATTCATATCACTTTCGAGCGTTAAGAAACCATAGATAGTGCCCCATAGACCGTAGCCCTGAATTGGCAGTACAACTGTTTCTGGCTGACCTGCGTCATCATTTTTGACATAGACTTTGGCGTATTTTGGCTTACGACCAATACCAGCAGGATCGTTGTCACCCAAGTCTTCACTTAGAGCTTGGTTTTTTGTCGCTTGACTGGCGTCATAAGCATTACGATCAGGGATGCCAGCAGTTTTTAGCGCGTCGTCATCGAGATAAGTACCTTCGTTTAGATCAATGATTTTTACTTCAAAGTCTTTAAAACGTTCGGCGACATCATCTGCTGTATCAGACTCAGCGTCATACATATCAGCCGCAACTAAGATGTTTTTGTTGCGGTCTAAACGTGCGTTTTCAACTTGCGCAGGCTTTAGACCAACAGCCACTGCTGAGACCAACACTGAACACACCAAGCATAGCGTCAAAGCCACACTGATGGTTTTCGCGTTATTACTTTTGGGCTTGGACATAGCGAACCCTCCGAGCGGTTTGGCGTTTGATATTTGCTTGAGTCACAAAGTAATCAAACAATGGAGCAAATAAGTTGGCAAATAAGATGGCCAGCATGATGCCTTCTGGGAAAGCAGGGTTGATGACGCGAATCAATACGGTCATAAAACCAATCAAGATACCGTAAGCCCAGCGGCCTTTGTTTGTATGTGCAGCTGATACTGGATCGGTTGCCATAAATACAGCACCGAAAGCAAAGCCACCGATAACTAAGTGCCAGTAGAACGGCAAGCTCATCATCATGTTGTCTTCAGAGCCAATCATGTTGAACACAAGAGACGTCGCAATCAGACCGACCACACAACCTGCCATAATGCGCCAAGAAGCAATACGCGTCCATAGCAACACTGCCGCACCCATTAGAATGGCTAGCGTCGATACTTCACCGATACTACCTTGCATATTACCTAAGAATGCATCACTCCACGTGATGGCATTACCATAAACGTCGACGAAGTCCTGAGGAACCACACCAAGGGCTGCAAGGCCAAGAGGGGTTGCACCTGAGAAACCATCTACTGCCGTCCATACTGAGTCACCAGACATATAGGCTGGATAAGCAAAGTATAGGAATGCACGACCCGATAGGGCAGGGTTAAGGAAGTTTTTACCAGTACCACCGAACACTTCTTTTGCGACGACTACACCGAAGATAATACCTAGGGCAACTTGCCATAAAGGAATATCAGGTGGTAGACATAATGCAAATAGAACTGAAGTCACAAAGAAACCTTCGTTAACTTCGTGTCCACGGACGACAGCAAAGATAATCTCACAGAGAATACCCACTGCAAACGTCACGATATAAATAGGCAAAAACTGCATCGCACCATAGACGAAACTTGCCCAGATACTGTCTGGGTTATAGCCTGCCATGCTAGTGATCACAGTACGCCAGCCTTCAGGCTGTAAGCCAAGCTGAGCGATAGCGGTTAGTGCTTGATGACCAATGTTGTACATACCCCAAAACATCGCTGGGAAGGTACATAGCCATACGGTAATCATAATACGCTTTAGGTCAATCCCGTCACGTACATGTGATGACGCATAAGTGGTTGAGCTTGGTTGACGTAAGAACGTATCAAACATCTCAAAAATAGCGTAGTACTTCTCGTGTTTGCCGCCTTTGGTGAAAGATGGCTCCATACGATCGAACATATTGTGTAAAAATTTCATCGTGGTTAGCCCTCCAGCTCAATGCGCGTTAAGTTATCACGCAAAATATCACCGAATTCATATTTGCCAGGAGATACAAAGGTGCATAGTGCCAAATCTTCTTCGTCCAGTTCAAGCACACCCAAATCTACTGCGCTAATGATGTCTTCGACGATCAATGCACGTAGTAATTGAGTTGGTAGGTAATCTTGTGGCATGACTTCTTCATAGACACCGATTGGTACCATCGCTCGTGGTGAGCCGTTACTTGTGGTAGTAAAGTCGTACTTTTTGCCACCAAAGAACTGCGAAATATAGATAGGCAGTTTTGAGAAGCGGTTTTTACCTGGAGTAAAGAAGTGGAACGCAGGACGCTCACGACCTTCAGTCAATACGCTGATCTGATTGTGAAAACGACCCAGATAGGCGATGTTTTCAAACACTTTGCGACCAGACAATACTGAACCTGAAATGATACGGTTCTCGCCAGCAGCCAGCTTACCTTTGGTCAATGCAGTGATATCAGCACCGCGCTCAGTCATAACCAAATGTGGGTTGGTGACAGCAGGACCTGCTAAGCTCACCATGCGGCGCGTATATAGACGACCTGTCGTAAACAATTTACCGATGGCAATCACGTCTTGATAACCAATCGTCCATACGGTCACACCGCGGCTGATAGGATGCAAAAAATGAATATGCGTACCAGCAAGACCAGCTGGATGCTTACCAGCAAAACCATGATACTCAGTGACGTTATTCGCTGCAGTCTTTGCAACTGGTGTCAGTTGGGTATCGCCGTGATGACAGACAAAGGTCTTTGGACTAAGCGTAGATAATACAGCAAGTCCATCATTGAACGCTTGTAGCTGCTCATTGATCACAAGCATTGGGTCAAAGGCAAGTGGATTGGTATCCATTGCTGTGACAAAGATAGCATGTGGACGAGCGCCGATTTCGGGTGCGCGGCTATAAGGACGCGTACGGAACGCGGTCCATTCGCCAGAGGCAATCAGTTGGGTTTCAACGACTTCAGAGTCTAGGTCAGCAAGCTGCTGTGAGTCATAGCGCTCAAAGTCTACTTCTTCACCATTTGGGTCGACCGCAATCACAAGACTCTCAAACACTCGACGTTCGCCACGTTTAACAGCGACGACCTTACCGGCAGCAGGAGCAGTGTAGACCACGCCAACACGTTTTTTGTCTTCATAAACGGGCTGACCTTTGGCTACAATGTCACCTTCTTTGACATTCATAGTGGGCTTCATACCCACATAATCATAGCCAACAAGTGCTACATGTGTCGGTTGGTGCTCAGATATCTCGCGGGAGGGTTCACCAGTGATGGGCAAATCCAAACCTTTTTTGATGGTAATCATAAGCGAAAACTTAGTCCATAGTCTAAAACGATACCAGACGTCCTGTTTGGTATATCGGTAGCATGAACGTTTGTATCACTCAACAAAGCCTTCAATCGTCTATTTCCTTTATAGTGAAATAGGGATGAAAGCTCTGTGAAGACAATACATGATCATAACTACTAGTAAGAGTATTAACGCTGACCTTAGACTCCTTAACAACACGTTAATGTCTTATTCGAATTACCAAAGTGGCGACTGGCTACCAAGGTGTATGCTAAAACCGCTTCATCGAAATCAATCGCTATAGCACATGGCTAAAAGAGACTGGTTTAAATACAAATGGCTTTATCACACGTTTCATTGAAATTTAAAACTTGTAACACCAGTATGTTTGACCATCTCTCGTTCACTAATATCGTCTAAAGATATTCGGTAGAATAAGAGTGTGGCCAAATAACGATCTATTAAGGTAGATGATATACTGGTTAAAAGACAAACTAGCTAAGCAACTGATAAGCAAACCTCGCTTATTATAAGCTGCTATAGTTTTAATCGTAACGGTTTTAATATAGTTAGCTAGTGATAGGGACTTGCAAGACATCTAATTAAGGTTAAATACCGCAGAATCGATGGTTTAGAGACTATTAGTTGAGATTTTTCAGATAGTCCTTTTTAGCAATTTCTTGGCCAATATTTTATTGGCGTATTGAGCGATTGCTCGATCCATCCTGATCACCATGCTGTATTAGTGAGTTGTAACAACTCAACAAAAAGCGTAACACATGGTTACTATCACATAGAAACAAATAAAAATTTACCTAGGATTATACGCTAAATTGACCTAAAATTGCCAGTCAGTAATAGAATTTAACGATTGTTGGTAGTGATTCTACGTACTAAAACTTATGGTTATGATTGTCTAGTTTCTGTTTTTCTTATTTGTATTCAAACAGATTGCTAACTTAGCGATGTCTTGGTTTTCGATCTGTCCATAATTTATGCTACTTTTAAGCAGCGTTTTCTCTCGTTATTTGATGCTTCAATAACGTTTCATTCTCAAAATTTTAATTTACTAAATTTATTGCCAATCTTGTGCTTTATAAGGAATGCTATATGTGTGCTGTGCCTGTCATTATCCCGGCTATTGATTTAAAAGATGGTAAGTGTGTACGTTTAAAACAAGGCCGTATGGAAGATGATACGGTGTTCTCTGATGACCCAGTTGCCATGGCAGCGCGTTGGGTAGATGAAGGCGCTCGTCGCTTACATTTGGTCGATTTGAATGGTGCTTTTGATGGCGTGCCAGTACATAGACAAGTGGTCAATGATATCACCAAAGCCTATCCGAACCTGCCTATTCAATTGGGTGGTGGTGTACGTAACATGAACACTATCGAGCAGTATATTACCGCAGGTTTGACGTATATCATTATCGGTACAAAAGCCGTTGAAGATCCTGATTTTGTCGCTGAAGCTTGCCGCGAATTTGCAGGGCATATCATCGTCGGTATCGATGCCAAAGACGGTATGGTAGCCACTCATGGCTGGGCAAACGTGACAGATACCAAAGCGACCGAGCTTGCTAAGCGCTTTGCAGATGTAGGCGTATCATCAATCGTTTATACTGATATCGCGCGTGATGGCATGATGCAAGGCGTCAACGTTGAACAAACTGTTAATTTGGCGCGTGAAGGCAGACTACCTGTGATTGCATCAGGCGGCGTTACCGATATGAAAGATATCGAGCTGTTAAAGCCTTATGGTGATTGTATCGAAGGTATCATCACTGGTCGTGCTATCTATGAAGGCACGTTGAATTTGAGCGAAGCGCAGATTTATTTAGATAGCTAAATCCAGATAGCCAGTTACCAACAACAAGCTAAGCGAGAAAAATCCGTAAAAAATTAAGGATGCTTATGGCCACTTATATTGACCGTCCGATAGTACGCAGTTTTATAAAAGCGTGGGGTCAAATAGTGTTGTTACTAAGCATCCTTTTTGCGTTTTCAGCGCATGCTGCCAGTGAAGAGATTTCTGGTATCGCAGCAGCGCTAGGTATAGAGACAACTGAAAGTGTAGATACGACAGAGGCAAGCGTATCTAACGATAATTCTGCTATATCAGAAAATGAGACATCAGACAGTGAAGTCACAGAACCTGCCAGCTCATTGCCAACGCCAGCTACGCCACCAATAATCAGTGGCGAAAGCACTAATAACGCACAAATCGAGACCACACCCACACCGCAAAAAGACAACGATATTCGTCAACGTATCAGCGGTATTTTCTCTGAAATCGAAGGCTTACAAGCCGTCAATGTTAGTGTCACTCAAGGGGTCGTTACCCTAACGGGAGAAACAGCCAACGAAAAAAAAGCACAACAAGCGATCAACTTAACCAACCGACTAACAGATGTCGTCACTGTAGAAGATAGAATTAACCGCACACTAGATGTTCAAGAGAATGTCTCAACGGTCTATCAAGGTCTAAAAGCGCAGGTGACCAATCTAGTGAAGGCGCTACCGCTACTATTGGTTGGCATCTTTATATTTGCCTTGGTAGCATGGTTTGGCAGTTGGTTATCTAATCGCAAAAAAATGTGGCAACGTCTAACACCCAATCCATTTGTCGCTGAGCTGCTGTCACAAACGGTCAAAGTCATCTTTATTATCTTTGGTCTGATTCTAGGGCTAAGTCTGATAGGTGCAGAGACTATTTTAGGTACTCTGCTTGGTGGGGCAGGTGTCATTGGTATTGCGGTTGGTTTCGCAGTCAAAGACACCATTGAGAATTATATCGCTTCATTAATGCTGAGCATTCGCCAACCTTTTCGTGCTCGTGACCATATCGTGATTAATGGGCAAGAGGGCATCGTGGTTCGTTTGACTTCACGTGCGACAATACTGATGACACTGGACGGTAATCAGCTGCGCATTCCTAATGCTGAAGTCTTTAAAGGTACCATTCTAAATTACACCAAAAACCCTGAGCGCCGATTTACTTTTGAATTGGGCGTTGATGCCAATGATGATCCATTAGCAGCAATCAAAGTCGGATTGGATGCGATACATACGCTGGCGTTTGTGTTGAATGAGCCTAAGGCGATTGCGGTCATTACCAATGTGGGTGATTCTAATATTGTTTTGGAATTTCAGGTTTGGGTAGATCAATCAGAGACCGACTTTGCCAAAGCACGCAGTATCGCCATTCGTGAGACCAAGCATGCATTAGAAGATAAAGGCTTTAGCTTACCTGAGCCTATTTATCGTCTGCGCTTCAATAACAAGTTAGAAAAAGCCTTTGAACACATGCAAAGCAGTGCCAACAATGCTAATAATGTTCAATCTGATATAACGATTACGCCAACTGCCTCTAAACCTGCTGACACAAATCAGGTCAGCGGGAGTCATACGGATGACCAAGATAAAAAACAAGCCAAGGCTCGAGCCAAAACCATTTTGCAAGGTCGCAGTGCTAATGAGGTTCTCGACGCCCGTCCTGACGATAAGCTGATGGAAAAGGTAGAGCAAGAGATTGCTCAAAGCTCAGATGAGACTGACTTATTGAATAATAATAGCCCGCAAGAATAGGTACTAGACGTTAAATAAGATTTAGGCATAAAAAGTGCAACAGAATCTATATTTGGTGGTTATTCAAATACGGGGCTTTTTATGGAAATGAAACACGTTATTATCTTTGCAGTAATTGGTATTGTGGCATTACTTGGCTTTAACATTATCAATGGCAATAGTCGCGAACAAAATAGAGAGATTGCAACCAGTAGTGTAGCGGCTGAACAGCCTGATTCTACAGTAGCTACATCTGATACAGATATTACTAGCCAGCCACTTAGCCAACAGCCGAAAGCTATCGTAGATAGTGCTACTAGCAAAATTGACCAAGCACAGCAAGCCGAACAAGACCGTGTAGAGCAATTGGACGATGCGCAATAGGCACAATAAATAGCTATATCATTGATGATTGAAAAGTACACAGCATAAAAAAGGCTAACGATTACGTTAGCCTTTTTTATTGTATTACAACATCAGTATCCAAGTATCAGTCTAAGCTTAGCTTTTTTTGGCAGCGCCTCTGCGGTTGCTGCTTCTTTTTGCTGGGGCTTTCTTAGGCTGCTCTTTCTTCGGTTGACCTTTTTTGCTTTGGTTCATTGCACTAGATTGCAATTTAGCCTTCAAATCAAAATCAATTTGTAACAGGTCCATGTTGACACCCGCAACCTTCACTTTAACCGAATCGCCCAATCCAAATAGTGTGCCTTTATCTTTACCGATAAGCTGCTGTTGCTGCTCATCGTAGACAAAGAAGTCATCGCCAACGTTTGAGATATGAACCAAACCATCGATATATAAGTCAGTCAATGTGACGAATAGACCAAAGCTAGTAACCGTAGTCACAACGCCTTCGAACTCTTCACCGACATGATCGGTCATATAGTGACACTTGAGCCAAGACTCTACATAACGTGATGCTTTTTCTGCACGGCGTTCTGTATCTGACGTTTGTGTACCAGCACCTTCAAGAGAAAAGTCCATAACAGGCTGTTGGCTGTTGGTGACTTTTGCCTTAATCGCGCGATGCAGCATCAAATCTGGATAACGGCGAATCGGCGAGGTAAAGTGGCTATATTCGTCATATGCTAAGCCAAAGTGACCAATATTGTCAGGTGCATAGTTTGCTTGCATCATTGAACGCAGCAGCATGCTATGAATACTGATGGCATCTGGTCTATCTTTAGTTGCTTCGATAATGCGCTGATAGTCCGCTTGCGTTGGATTCTCTTCTGGGAATGGTAAGCCAAAGTTTTTTGCATATTCATGAATACGCATCGACTTCTCATTATCAGGCTTGTCATGGTTACGATATAAAACTGGCAGCTCATGTTTAAGCGCGAAGTTTGCAGCACAAGTATTGGCAAGCAGCATACATTCTTCGATTAGCTTCTGAGAGTCGCCACGAGTGCGCGGTAAAATCGCTTCGATTCCGCCTTTCTCGTTGAACTTGATATACGTTTCAACCGTTTCAAATTCCATTGCATGACGTTCTTCACGCTTTTTAAGTAGTAGCTCATACAATTGATGTAACGTATCAACAGATTTTTTAACGTCTTTATTACCCGTTAATGATTTAGGTAATCTCTTATCATTCGGGTTCACAAGATAATCATTTACTTGATTATAGGTGAGACGTGCTTGTGAATGCATCACTGATGGATAGAACTCATATCCAGTCACTTTACCGGCGCGCGATATCTTGATATCAGCAACCATACATAAGCGATCTAAATTAGGGTTCAGTGAACATAGACCGTTAGATAATACTTCAGGCAACATTGGAATTACGCGATGCGGGAAGTATACTGAAGTACCACGCTCATAGGCATCTTGATCAAGTGGTGAATTTGGTGTCACATAATAGCTGACATCTGCAATCGCAACCACAACACGGTAGTTACCACCAGAACGCTTTTCAGCAAATACAGCATCATCAAAGTCACGAGCATCTTCGCCGTCGATAGTGACAAGCGGTAGATGACGTATATCTGTACGACCTTTTATATCTTTTTCCGTTGGCTCTTGATAATCATCGGCTTGCTTAAGCGCAGCTTCGCTAAAATCTGATGGAATATCATAGTTGAGCAGGGTAGTCTCAATAATCAATTCACGATCATTGTCATCAGACAGCACTTCAGTGATTTTACCAGTGGCAAATTCATGCTGGTTTGGCCAGTCAATGATATCGACTTTAACAGGAGCGCCTTGCTTAATATTTAGCGCCTGAACATTGTCATCAGTAACCGTAATCGGTTGATGATTGTTTGGGCTACCAAGCTCAACACAATAGCCATCTTCATCACGAGCAAGTGTACCGATAAAGTTGTTTTGACGACGTTCGACAACATCGACGATACGCCCTTCGGTACGTCCACGATTGTCAGTCGAAGTGCCTACGGCTGCTACTGTATCGCCATTAAATACCCAGCGCATTTGTTTTTCATGCAAAAACAAATCTGGCATATCACTTAGCACTACAAACCCAAAACCTTTTGGATGTGCAGAAACTGTACCTGAGACGATATCTTGCTTAGTCACCGTGCGATAGCGATAAGGACGACCATCACGGTTTACTTGGCCGTCACGCGCCATTGCCTTTAGGCGATTGCCCAAAGCATCAAACTGATCAGGGTCATCAATGTTAAAGGCTTTTGCCAATTGTTGATGCGTGACTTCCCCATGCTCATTAATCGTGCTGAGTATCAGCTCACGACTAGGAATCGGGTTGTCATACTTTTTTGCCTCACTTGAGGCGTTTGGATCATTCCAACTCATAAATTACCGTATCTATTTTTAAAATTATTAATAGTGGCTATCTTAACACGAACGACGTTGCAATATCTTGCGTCAATTGTCTTATGTGTATTCGGTAGCAGGAAGCGGTCAGTTTTCTGGCGACCGCTATAGGGATAAATCAAATATCGATATCGACATTGCTCGATTGGTTAGTGATCTTTTTACTATCCAACTCTTTTGAGACTTCTAATACCGTAGTCTGATTTGATTTATCTAAGTATTTTTGTGCTTTATCTACTTCCGTGGTCAATGTATTGACCGTTTGCTTCATATTCTCTAGCGCTTCAATTTTGTAATTGCTAATCATATCCATAGTGTCATAGACATTATTGAAGGCATTTTGCAGTTTATCAAGTTCAATACTACTGCTGGTCGCCTGCTCATGGATTTCACCTGACTGACGTTTAAGCATGGCTGAAGTTGATTCAATCAAACTACTAGTGGTTTTATTCAACGCAGTGATTTGATCTAATACCAACTTTTGATTGGTCATGGCTTGGGCAACTACCACCGCTGTACGTAGTGCAGACACAGTCGTCGTCGTTGCTCGATCAACCCCTTTTATCAGCTCTAAATTATTACGGCGAATAGTATCAAGCGCCAAATAGCCTTGTACATTCACTGCTAACTGAGTTAAAAAGTCAGTGTTTTTTTGACGGACATAAAACAACATCTCTTCCTTGATAATGCGTGCCTTTTCTGGATCTGTTGCTTCTATCGCATAGACCTTTTGCTCAAGTTGCTCATCAATCTTTTTGCCAACATAGACATACTGACGAATAGACTGCATCAGCTCCCACATATTGACTTTTTCTTGCTCAATCATCGCATTATCTTTGAGCAATTCATCTTTACCATTATAGAGACTAGTCACAACGGCATTAATATGTGACTGCGCTGACTCATACTGACGGAAATAATCTTGTACTTTATTACCGAATGGGATGAGACCGAACAACTTGCGTGAGCTAGTCAGCTCTTTTTTGCTCGGATCCAAATCTTCAACAATCCCGCGTAGTTCCGTCAATGATTTGGCGATAGGGGAGTTGTCAAATAAACTGTCATTAAGACTTTTTGCAGGCAAATCTAACATTCGGTTAGATACTTGTGCAGATTCACGAATCTCTTTGGTACCTAGATTATGAATAGACTGCACGTTCTGCCGAAACTCATCGCTATGCACAGAGTTGGTCAGCACATGATCAACAAAAGCATCAACCTTGGCATCGAGCTCAGGAATTTGGCTTTCATCCAATTTGACCATCTGATCTGCTTCACTTTTCTGTATTTCTTTGACAGGTTCAGGTGCTGTTAGAGAGATACTAGGAGTTGTAGCGTTTTCTGGTGGCGTCAATTCTTGCATGAAATATCCTCTGATATCGGAAAAGGGAAGTGTTTTTTGTCAACGACTTTGACAGCCGTGATATACATTGTTTTTATTTATACACTTAGCTTTTATACATTTATAAAACGTCTTTAGCTCATACTGATTTCTATCAAATGATCACTAGTGACTGCTAAATACCGACTAGCAAATATAACTAGACCTTTAGATTACCGTGTAATCAGAAAGTTGAGAAGGTGGATTTTGTAAAATAGCGTCAGTCAATGATACTAGGCTATTATGTTCAGTACGGCTATGTCCATTACTACCGTTTTTGAACCTAGATAATAAAAAACCATCAATATCCCGCAGCATATTGATGGTTAGAGTTATAAATAGCTATATTGACTAACAGCCACCACTCAAAGCAATCCAATAAACAGATTACTTTTTCTTAGTGGGTCCAAGCAGCATACCCATTTGACGACCTTCCATCTTAGGGTACTGTTCGACGTTTGAGATATCAGCAGTATCTTCAATGATACGATCAAGTTGTTTGCGACCGATATCTTGGTGCGCCATTTCACGTCCGCGGAAACGGATGCTAATTTTAACTTTGTCTTGATCTTCCAAGAAGCTCACGATTTTTCTCAGTTTAACCTGATAATCGGCCTCTTCGGTACTAGGACGTAGCTTCATCTCTTTAAGCTGAGTCTGCTTTTGGTTTTTCTTAGCTTCTTTAGCCTTTTGCTTTTGATCATAGAGGAAATGCTTATAATCCATGATCTTACATACTGGCGGCTTAGCTTCAGGAACTAATTCAACCAAATCTAGATTTTCATCACGTGCCGCTTTCATCGCGGTTGCGATATCAACCACGCCCATTTGCTCGCCATCTTCTTTAACGAGACGGACTTCTTTGACATTGATATCTTCGTTGATGTTCAAACGGTTGGACTGTTTAATAGGTATTACTCCTCATCTGTTTTTGGGGTCTGTCGGCCTTTTTTACTGACAGCGGTCTGTACTAATGTAATAAATTCAGAAACACTCATCACGCCAAGGTTCTCACCTTCGCGAGTTCGGACGTTAACACTGCCCGATTCGACTTCTTTATCCCCTAATACTAGCATATAGGGAATACGTTCTAATGTTTTCTCTCGTATCTTAAATCCAATCTTTTCGTTACGCAAGTCGCTAATAGCGCGCAAACCTGCATTTTTAAGCTCGCTAACCACGTTTTCACATGCATCAGCTTGTTTATCAGTGATGTTCATGACCACAACTTGCTGCGGTGCTAGCCATACTGGCATCCAACCGGCGTAGTTTTCGATCAAAATACCGATGAAACGCTCAAACGAACCTAAGATTGCACGGTGCAACATAATAGGTACTTCACGATCGTTTTGCTCATTGACGAACTCAGCATCTAGTCGTTCAGGCATGTTTGGATCAACCTGAATGGTGCCACACTGCCAAATGCGTCCTAATGAATCCTTTAGACTGAACTCAATCTTTGGACCATAGAATGCACCTTCGCCAGGTAAGTAATCCCAGTCTAGTCCTGAGCTATCAAGCGCATCTGCTAGAGCCTTTTCTGCAAAGTCCCAAGACTCATCACTACCAACACGTTTTTCAGGGCGGGTAGACAGTTTCATAATAATATTGTCAAAACCAAAATCTTCATAGACAGCAAGCGTTAGCTTAATAAAGTCAGCAACTTCTTGTTGAATCTGCGACTGTGTACAGAAGATATGCGCATCATCTTGAGTAAAACCACGTACGCGCATCAAACCATGCAATGAACCTGATGGCTCGTTACGATGACAAGAGCCAAACTCAGCCATACGCAGTGGTAAGTCACGGTAAGACTTTAGTCCTTGGTTAAACACTTGCACGTGACAAGGGCAGTTCATTGGTTTTACCGCATAATCACGGTTTTCACTAGAAGTCGTGAACATATTGGTTGCATAGTTGCCCCAATGTCCTGAGCGCTCCCACAAGCTGCGATCAACGATTTGAGGTGTTTTAATCTCTTCGTAGCCGTTATCATATTGTACTTTGCGCATATATTGCTCAAGTACTTGATAAATCGTCCAACCATTAGCATGCCAGAACACCATACCTGGCGCTTGCTCTTGCATGTGAAATAGGTTTAGCGCTTTACCAATTTTACGATGGTCACGTTTTTCTGCTTCTTCAATACGCTGGATATAAGCCTTTAGCTGTTTCTTATCAGCCCATGCAGTACCATAGATACGCTGTAACTGCTCATTTTTCGCATCGCCGCGCCAATAAGCACCTGACATTTTGGTCAGTTTAAATACTTTCAAAAAGCGCGTGTTTGGCACATGCGGGCCACGGCACATATCGACATATTCTTGGTGATGATACAAGCCAAAGGCTTCTTCACCTGGCATATCATTAATAAGCTTTAGCTTATAGTCTTCGTTACGTGATTCAAATATCTCAATCGCTTCGGCACGTGGCGTCATTTTTTTGATAACGTCATAATCTTGCTTGATCAGCTCCATCATGCGTTTTTCAATCGCTTCCATATGCTCAGGCGTAAATGGTGTTTCACTAAAGATATCGTAATAAAAACCATCGTCAATGACAGGACCAATGACCATCTTCACATCAGGGTATAGCTGCTTAACCGCATGACCTAATAGGTGAGCGCATGAGTGACGGATAATATCAACACCGTCGTCGTCTTTTGGCGTTACGATTTCAACATTGGCATCAGCGACGATAGGATCATGTGCATCTACTAGATGACCATTTACACGTCCAGCAACTGTCGCTTTAGCGAGTCCTGTCCCAATACTTTGCGCCACTTCCATGACTGTTGTATGACCTTCAAAGTCTTTTACACTACCATCGGGTAAAGTAATCGCTACCATAATCTATTCGCCTATTATTGGGTCCGTTGGCAGTGATGATTGCAACCATCAATCATATAACCGTGAGACCACATCAATTATATCTAATCATTGTGATATGTTGTGAAAGGGACGCATTACCTAAGGCCTTACTATGACTATATATGCTAGAGCTGATGTAAGGCTTAAAGCCATTTAATCAATAGCATTGCAGCAAAACGCATTTCGCTATATGAATAATACAACAGGTAACATATATAAGTAATGCAGCAGAATACCTATTATAGCAAAAACCGTCTCTCAACACTAGATATCAAGAGATTGCGCGACGACTAATATAAGAGCCATATCTTATAACAAAGGGAGTATCAGATACTGCAATATATAGAACAATACATTGAAAGCATCATATAAACCCGAATAACTTAGCTTCTATATAGTGCTAGTTATATGAATATCAACATTGAGAAATATGAGAGATAATTTACTTAGAAGGGATATGCAGGAAGATCAGGATGAATAAGCCTAGTTATTATGATTAAATAAAGCCTACCTTTATTAAAATTTGGTGAGCTAAATCATATTGCACACTAGTATTTAAGAATATAAACAACCTCAAATTTATAACCCATTGAAAAAAATACAGATTTATTCATCTACTAAAATAACTTTAAAAACATTAATAAAACGGGTTGACACAAAAGTTAAACCGTCTATAATACGCACCTCATCAAGACGAGCTGGAAGTAGCTAGTGTGTAGATTACACATTAATAACCCAGTTAACTTGTTGAAACAAATTAAAAAAAGAAGTTGACAGACTATTAAAACATGATATGATGGTCAGCTCGCTAAATAGGATAAGCCACATTGGCTGACTTATTTAGTTTGAAATACTAGCACTGGACGACAGTGTCAGACATTATTTAAAAGCATAACTAAAGAACAACTTGTGTGGATTTTTGCTGATTCAGAATGCTAAAAAATAAAGTTGACTATCTTTTCTTTTCGGAAAGATTATTAACTATAAAAATTATCATTTAAGACAGCAGAAAAACTCAAAGTTAATTCATTACGAACATAATTTTTAGCGATTTTGCCAGATTAGATGAGCCAAGTTTAGAAGCTTCTTTAAAGAGCTTCATAGCAAGATTAAACTGAAGAGTTTGATCATGGCTCAGATTGAACGCTGGCGGCAGGCTTAACACATGCAAGTCGAGCGGAAACGATGGTAGCTTGCTACCAGGCGTCGAGCGGCGGACGGGTGAGTAATACTTAGGAATCTACCTAGTAGTGGGGGATAGCACGGGGAAACTCGTATTAATACCGCATACGACCTACGGGAGAAAGGGGGCAGTTTACTGCTCTCGCTATTAGATGAGCCTAAGTCGGATTAGCTAGATGGTGGGGTAAAGGCCTACCATGGCGACGATCTGTAGCTGGTCTGAGAGGATGATCAGCCACACCGGGACTGAGACACGGCCCGGACTCCTACGGGAGGCAGCAGTGGGGAATATTGGACAATGGGGGAAACCCTGATCCAGCCATGCCGCGTGTGTGAAGAAGGCCTTTTGGTTGTAAAGCACTTTAAGCAGTGAAGAAGACTCTTCGGTTAATACCCGGAGACGATGACATTAGCTGCAGAATAAGCACCGGCTAACTCTGTGCCAGCAGCCGCGGTAATACAGAGGGTGCAAGCGTTAATCGGAATTACTGGGCGTAAAGCGAGCGTAGGTGGCTTGATAAGTCAGATGTGAAATCCCCGGGCTCAACCTGGGAACTGCATCTGAAACTGTTAGGCTAGAGTAGGTGAGAGGGAAGTAGAATTTCAGGTGTAGCGGTGAAATGCGTAGAGATCTGAAGGAATACCGATGGCGAAGGCAGCTTCCTGGCATCATACTGACACTGAGGCTCGAAAGCGTGGGTAGCAAACAGGATTAGATACCCTGGTAGTCCACGCCGTAAACGATGTCTACTAGTCGTTGGGTCCCTTGAGGACTTAGTGACGCAGCTAACGCAATAAGTAGACCGCCTGGGGAGTACGGCCGCAAGGTTAAAACTCAAATGAATTGACGGGGGCCCGCACAAGCGGTGGAGCATGTGGTTTAATTCGATGCAACGCGAAGAACCTTACCTGGTCTTGACATATCTAGAATCCTGCAGAGATGCGGGAGTGCCTTCGGGAATTAGAATACAGGTGCTGCATGGCTGTCGTCAGCTCGTGTCGTGAGATGTTGGGTTAAGTCCCGCAACGAGCGCAACCCTTGTCCTTAGTTACCAGCGGGTTAAGCCGGGAACTCTAAGGATACTGCCAGTGACAAACTGGAGGAAGGCGGGGACGACGTCAAGTCATCATGGCCCTTACGACCAGGGCTACACACGTGCTACAATGGTAGGTACAGAGGGCAGCTACACAGCGATGTGATGCGAATCTCAAAAAGCCTATCGTAGTCCAGATTGGAGTCTGCAACTCGACTCCATGAAGTAGGAATCGCTAGTAATCGCGGATCAGAATGCCGCGGTGAATACGTTCCCGGGCCTTGTACACACCGCCCGTCACACCATGGGAGTTGATTGCACCAGAAGTGGATAGCTTAACCTTCGGGGAGGCGTTCACCACGGTGTGGTTGATGACTGGGGTGAAGTCGTAACAAGGTAGCCGTAGGGGAACCTGCGGCTGGATCACCTCCTTATAGACGCATTCGGTCAGCAAGAATTCACAACAAGTTGTTCTTTAGTTTAAGCTTACGTTTTTAAAAAACGTATTAGGGTCTGTAGCTCAGCTGGTTAGAGCACCGTGTTGATAACGCGGGGGTCGGTGGTTCAAGTCCACCTAGACCCACCATTTTACAATGGGGCCATAGCTCAGTTGGTAGAGCGCCTGCCTTGCACGCAGGAGGTCAACGGTTCGACTCCGTTTGGCTCCACCACTACTAAGACGGTTAAGTAAGCTTTAGATGCCAATAAATAAATAGGTATTAAATAGAAACAAGTGATTTTAATTGATTACTTCTTTCTGTTTTATACAGAATCTGTGACTCGACGAGAGCATAGAGACTATTTAAAAACATAGATATGAGTCTGGGTTAGGATGAGCGTGTTCACGCGCACTTCCTAACCTTAATAACTCGCCTCTTAACGACATCAGTTGTTATCCCAGGGGTGAGTTATTAAAAAAAGTAAAGAGAACTGAATCAAGCGTATAAACATAGGTGATATCGTTATCATAATTAGATTGTATGACACTTAGAAGTCGAAAGACTACTTGGGGTTGTATGGTCAAGTAATGAAGCGCACATGGTGGATGCCTTGGCAGTCAGAGGCGATGAAAGACGTGACAGCCTGCGATAAGCTTCGGGGAGGCGGCAATATCCTGTGATCCGGAGATTTCTGAATGGGGAAACCCACTTACCATAAGGTAGGTATCCTAATTTATTAGGAAGCGAACGAGGGGAAGTGAAACATCTCAGTACCCTTAGGAATAGACATCAATTGAGATTCCCCTAGTAGCGGCGAGCGAACGGGGAGAAGCCGATTAATTCTAATGTAGAAGAACAGCGTGGGAAAGCTGACCGTAGTAGGTGATAGTCCTGTATTCGAAACATTAGAGTTAACATATTAAGTAGAGCGGGGCACGAGAAATCCTGTTTGAAGATGGGGGGACCATCCTCCAAGGCTAAATACTCCTGACTGACCGATAGTGAACCAGTACCGTGAGGGAAAGGCGAAAAGAACCCCTGTGAGGGGAGTGAAATAGAACCTGAAACCGTGTGCGTACAAGCAGTGGGAGCCCACTTGTTGGGTGACCGCGTACCTTTTGTATAATGGGTCAGCGACTTATATTCTGTAGCAAGGTTAACCGTTTAGGGGAGCCGTAGGGAAACCGAGTCTTAATAGGGCGTTTAGTTGCAGGGTATAGACCCGAAACCGAGTGATCTATCCATGAGCAGGTTGAAAGTGCCGTAACAGGCACCGGAGGACCGAACCCACTGTCGTTGAAAAGCCAGGGGATGACTTGTGGATAGGGGTGAAAGGCTAATCAAACTCGGTGATAGCTGGTTCTCCCCGAAAGCTATTTAGGTAGCGCCTCGGACGAACACCATTGGGGGTAGAGCACTGTTTCGGCTAGGGGGTCATACCGACTTACCAAACCGATGCAAACTCCGAATACCGATGAGTGATATCCGGGAGACACACGGTGGGTGCTAACGTCCATCGTGGAGAGGGAAACAACCCAGACCGCCAGCTAAGGCCCCAAATTCCTAGTTAAGTGGGAAACGAGGTGGGAAGGCATAGACAGCTAGGAGGTTGGCTTAGAAGCAGCCATCCTTTAAAGAAAGCGTAATAGCTCACTAGTCGAGTCGGCCCGCGCGGAAGATGTAACGGGGCTCAAACTAGGAGCCGAAGCTGCGGATTTGAATTTGTTTTCAAGTGGTAGGGGAGCGTTGTGTAAGCCTGTGAAGGTGTGTTGTAAAGCATGCTGGAGGTATCACAAGAGCGAATGCTGACGTGAGTAACGATAATGCGAGTGAAAAGCTCGCACGCCGGAAGATCAAGGGTTCCAGTCCAACGTTAATCGGGGCTGGGTGAGTCGACCCCTAAGGCGAGGCCGAAAGGCGTAGTCGATGGGAAATCGGTTAATATTCCGATACTTGTTTATAATGCGATGGAGGGACGGAGAAGGTTATGTCAGCCTGGCGTTGGTTGTCCAGGTGAAAGGATGTAGGTTTATAGCTTAGGTAAATCCGGGCTATTTTATACCGAGATCTGATAGCAAGCTGTACTTGTACAGCGAAGTGGCAAATACCATGCTTCCAGGAAAAGCTTCTAAGCAATAGTTATAAACGAATCGTACCCTAAACCGACACAGGTGATCAGGTAGAGAATACCAAGGCGCTTGAGAGAACTCTGCTGAAGGAACTAGGCAAAATGGTACCGTAACTTCGGGAGAAGGTACGCTGTTGGTGGTGATAGGACTTGCTCCTTGAGCTGCTGGCAGTCGCAGATACCAGGCTGCTGCAACTGTTTATTAAAAACACAGCACTCTGCAAACACGAAAGTGGACGTATAGGGTGTGATGTCTGCCCGGTGCTGGAAGGTTAATTGATGGGGTTAGCGTAAGCGAAGCTCTTGATCGAAGCCCCAGTAAACGGCGGCCGTAACTATAACGGTCCTAAGGTAGCGAAATTCCTTGTCGGGTAAGTTCCGACCTGCACGAATGACATAATGATGGCAGCGCTGTCTCCAGCAGAGACTCAGTGAAATCGAAATCGCAGTGAAGATGCTGTGTACCCGCGGCTAGACGGAAAGACCCCGTGAACCTTTACTACAGCTTTACATTGAACTTTGACCTGACTTGTGCAGGATAGGTGGGAGGCTTTGAAGCCGAGACGCTAGTCTCGGTGGAGCCAATCTTGAAATACCACCCTGGTCATGTTGGGGTTCTAACTCAGGTATAACAATACCGAGGACAATGTATGGTGGGTAGTTTGACTGGGGCGGTCTCCTCCTAAAGAGTAACGGAGGAGTACGAAGGTGCGCTCAGACCGGTCGGAAATCGGTCGTAGAGTATAAAGGCAAAAGCGCGCTTAACTGCGAGACCCACAAGTCGAGCAGGTACGAAAGTAGGTCTTAGTGATCCGGTGGTTCTGTATGGAAGGGCCATCGCTCAACGGATAAAAGGTACTCTGGGGATAACAGGCTGATACCGCCCAAGAGTTCATATCGACGGCGGTGTTTGGCACCTCGATGTCGGCTCATCTCATCCTAGGGCTGAAGCAGGTCCTAAGGGTATGGCTGTTCGCCATTTAAAGAGGTACGCGAGCTGGGTTTAGAACGTCGTGAGACAGTTCGGTCCCTATCTACCGTGGGCGTTGGAAATTTGAGAGGATCTGCTCCTAGTACGAGAGGACCAGAGTGGACGAACCTCTGGTGTTCGGGTTGTCACGCCAGTGGCATTGCCCGGTAGCTACGTTCGGATGGGATAACCGCTGAAAGCATCTAAGCGGGAAGCCCACCTCAAGATTAGATTTCCCTAAAGAGCCGTTCAAGACTAGGACGTTGATAGGCAGGGTGTGGAAGCGCAGCGATGCGTGTAGCTAACCTGTACTAATTGCTCGTTTGGCTTGACCATACAACACCCAAGTGGTTTGTATACAAGTCTAATTAATCTATCTTGTATAGCTCAGGCTATAGAAACAGACAGAACATTTCGATATCACCTTTAACCTTGATTCAGTTAGGTTACAAGTTGATCGACAACAAGCTTAAACTTGATGTCAATAAAAACAACAACAGACTCATATCTAACCCCCTTTGCTGACGACAATAGCGCGATGGCCCCACCTGATCCCTTCCCGAACTCAGAAGTGAAACATCGTAGCGCCAATGGTAGTGTGGTTCGCCCATGTGAGAGTAGGTCATCGTCAGCTCTCTATTCTAGATAAAGCCCCCAACGCTAACGCGTTGGGGGCTTTTCTTTGTGCGCGGTTTGGTAATAATACTTTGATCAACAGCCGCCAGCTCATTCAGTAAAATAATCATAAAAAAAGCTCAATTAACCTTGACCCAGTCTCAAACAAGCGTATAATGCCACCCAGTCGAAAGGGAAGTGGGTTACTGATTTGAACGATGTAAATTGTTTGAATTAAATAGAAAATACTTCTTGACTAAATAAATATAGCGTCTATAATACGCACCTCATCAAGACGAGCTGGAAGTAGCTAGTGTGTTATTACACATTAATAACCCAGTTAACTTGTTGAAACAAATTAAAAAAAGAAGTTGACAGACTATTAAAACATGATATGATGGTCAGCTCGCTAAATAGGATAAGCCACATTGGCTGACTTATTTAGTTTGAAATACTAGCACTGGACGACAGTGTCAGACATTATTTAAAAGCATAACTAAAGAACAACTTGTGTGGATTTTTGCTGATTCAGAATGCTAAAAAATAAAGTTGACTATCTTTTCTTTTCGGAAAGATTATTAACTATAAAAATTATCATTTAAGACAGCAGAAAAACTCAAAGTTAATTCATTACGAACATAATTTTTAGCGATTTTGCCAGATTAGATGAGCCAAGTTTAGAAGCTTCTTTAAAGAGCTTCATAGCAAGATTAAACTGAAGAGTTTGATCATGGCTCAGATTGAACGCTGGCGGCAGGCTTAACACATGCAAGTCGAGCGGAAACGATGGTAGCTTGCTACCAGGCGTCGAGCGGCGGACGGGTGAGTAATACTTAGGAATCTACCTAGTAGTGGGGGATAGCACGGGGAAACTCGTATTAATACCGCATACGACCTACGGGAGAAAGGGGGCAGTTTACTGCTCTCGCTATTAGATGAGCCTAAGTCGGATTAGCTAGATGGTGGGGTAAAGGCCTACCATGGCGACGATCTGTAGCTGGTCTGAGAGGATGATCAGCCACACCGGGACTGAGACACGGCCCGGACTCCTACGGGAGGCAGCAGTGGGGAATATTGGACAATGGGGGAAACCCTGATCCAGCCATGCCGCGTGTGTGAAGAAGGCCTTTTGGTTGTAAAGCACTTTAAGCAGTGAAGAAGACTCTTCGGTTAATACCCGGAGACGATGACATTAGCTGCAGAATAAGCACCGGCTAACTCTGTGCCAGCAGCCGCGGTAATACAGAGGGTGCAAGCGTTAATCGGAATTACTGGGCGTAAAGCGAGCGTAGGTGGCTTGATAAGTCAGATGTGAAATCCCCGGGCTCAACCTGGGAACTGCATCTGAAACTGTTAGGCTAGAGTAGGTGAGAGGGAAGTAGAATTTCAGGTGTAGCGGTGAAATGCGTAGAGATCTGAAGGAATACCGATGGCGAAGGCAGCTTCCTGGCATCATACTGACACTGAGGCTCGAAAGCGTGGGTAGCAAACAGGATTAGATACCCTGGTAGTCCACGCCGTAAACGATGTCTACTAGTCGTTGGGTCCCTTGAGGACTTAGTGACGCAGCTAACGCAATAAGTAGACCGCCTGGGGAGTACGGCCGCAAGGTTAAAACTCAAATGAATTGACGGGGGCCCGCACAAGCGGTGGAGCATGTGGTTTAATTCGATGCAACGCGAAGAACCTTACCTGGTCTTGACATATCTAGAATCCTGCAGAGATGCGGGAGTGCCTTCGGGAATTAGAATACAGGTGCTGCATGGCTGTCGTCAGCTCGTGTCGTGAGATGTTGGGTTAAGTCCCGCAACGAGCGCAACCCTTGTCCTTAGTTACCAGCGGGTTAAGCCGGGAACTCTAAGGATACTGCCAGTGACAAACTGGAGGAAGGCGGGGACGACGTCAAGTCATCATGGCCCTTACGACCAGGGCTACACACGTGCTACAATGGTAGGTACAGAGGGCAGCTACACAGCGATGTGATGCGAATCTCAAAAAGCCTATCGTAGTCCAGATTGGAGTCTGCAACTCGACTCCATGAAGTAGGAATCGCTAGTAATCGCGGATCAGAATGCCGCGGTGAATACGTTCCCGGGCCTTGTACACACCGCCCGTCACACCATGGGAGTTGATTGCACCAGAAGTGGATAGCTTAACCTTCGGGGAGGCGTTCACCACGGTGTGGTTGATGACTGGGGTGAAGTCGTAACAAGGTAGCCGTAGGGGAACCTGCGGCTGGATCACCTCCTTATAGACGCATTCGGTCAGCAAGAATTCACAACAAGTTGTTCTTTAGTTTAAGCTTACGTTTTTAAAAAACGTATTAGGGTCTGTAGCTCAGCTGGTTAGAGCACCGTGTTGATAACGCGGGGGTCGGTGGTTCAAGTCCACCTAGACCCACCATTTTACAATGGGGCCATAGCTCAGTTGGTAGAGCGCCTGCCTTGCACGCAGGAGGTCAACGGTTCGACTCCGTTTGGCTCCACCACTACTAAGACGGTTAAGTAAGCTTTAGATGCCAATAAATAAATAGGTATTAAATAGAAACAAGTGATTTTAATTGATTACTTCTTTCTGTTTTATACAGAATCTGTGACTCGACGAGAGCATAGAGACTATTTAAAAACATAGATATGAGTCTGGGTTAGGATGAGCGTGTTCACGCGCACTTCCTAACCTTAATAACTCGCCTCTTAACGACATCAGTTGTTATCCCAGGGGTGAGTTATTAAAAAAAGTAAAGAGAACTGAATCAAGCGTATAAACATAGGTGATATCGTTATCATAATTAGATTGTATGACACTTAGAAGTCGAAAGACTACTTGGGGTTGTATGGTCAAGTAATGAAGCGCACATGGTGGATGCCTTGGCAGTCAGAGGCGATGAAAGACGTGACAGCCTGCGATAAGCTTCGGGGAGGCGGCAATATCCTGTGATCCGGAGATTTCTGAATGGGGAAACCCACTTACCATAAGGTAGGTATCCTAATTTATTAGGAAGCGAACGAGGGGAAGTGAAACATCTCAGTACCCTTAGGAATAGACATCAATTGAGATTCCCCTAGTAGCGGCGAGCGAACGGGGAGAAGCCGATTAATTCTAATGTAGAAGAACAGCGTGGGAAAGCTGACCGTAGTAGGTGATAGTCCTGTATTCGAAACATTAGAGTTAACATATTAAGTAGAGCGGGGCACGAGAAATCCTGTTTGAAGATGGGGGGACCATCCTCCAAGGCTAAATACTCCTGACTGACCGATAGTGAACCAGTACCGTGAGGGAAAGGCGAAAAGAACCCCTGTGAGGGGAGTGAAATAGAACCTGAAACCGTGTGCGTACAAGCAGTGGGAGCCCACTTGTTGGGTGACCGCGTACCTTTTGTATAATGGGTCAGCGACTTATATTCTGTAGCAAGGTTAACCGTTTAGGGGAGCCGTAGGGAAACCGAGTCTTAATAGGGCGTTTAGTTGCAGGGTATAGACCCGAAACCGAGTGATCTATCCATGAGCAGGTTGAAAGTGCCGTAACAGGCACCGGAGGACCGAACCCACTGTCGTTGAAAAGCCAGGGGATGACTTGTGGATAGGGGTGAAAGGCTAATCAAACTCGGTGATAGCTGGTTCTCCCCGAAAGCTATTTAGGTAGCGCCTCGGACGAACACCATTGGGGGTAGAGCACTGTTTCGGCTAGGGGGTCATACCGACTTACCAAACCGATGCAAACTCCGAATACCGATGAGTGATATCCGGGAGACACACGGTGGGTGCTAACGTCCATCGTGGAGAGGGAAACAACCCAGACCGCCAGCTAAGGCCCCAAATTCCTAGTTAAGTGGGAAACGAGGTGGGAAGGCATAGACAGCTAGGAGGTTGGCTTAGAAGCAGCCATCCTTTAAAGAAAGCGTAATAGCTCACTAGTCGAGTCGGCCCGCGCGGAAGATGTAACGGGGCTCAAACTAGGAGCCGAAGCTGCGGATTTGAATTTGTTTTCAAGTGGTAGGGGAGCGTTGTGTAAGCCTGTGAAGGTGTGTTGTAAAGCATGCTGGAGGTATCACAAGAGCGAATGCTGACGTGAGTAACGATAATGCGAGTGAAAAGCTCGCACGCCGGAAGATCAAGGGTTCCAGTCCAACGTTAATCGGGGCTGGGTGAGTCGACCCCTAAGGCGAGGCCGAAAGGCGTAGTCGATGGGAAATCGGTTAATATTCCGATACTTGTTTATAATGCGATGGAGGGACGGAGAAGGTTATGTCAGCCTGGCGTTGGTTGTCCAGGTGAAAGGATGTAGGTTTATAGCTTAGGTAAATCCGGGCTATTTTATACCGAGATCTGATAGCAAGCTGTACTTGTACAGCGAAGTGGCAAATACCATGCTTCCAGGAAAAGCTTCTAAGCAATAGTTATAAACGAATCGTACCCTAAACCGACACAGGTGATCAGGTAGAGAATACCAAGGCGCTTGAGAGAACTCTGCTGAAGGAACTAGGCAAAATGGTACCGTAACTTCGGGAGAAGGTACGCTGTTGGTGGTGATAGGACTTGCTCCTTGAGCTGCTGGCAGTCGCAGATACCAGGCTGCTGCAACTGTTTATTAAAAACACAGCACTCTGCAAACACGAAAGTGGACGTATAGGGTGTGATGTCTGCCCGGTGCTGGAAGGTTAATTGATGGGGTTAGCGTAAGCGAAGCTCTTGATCGAAGCCCCAGTAAACGGCGGCCGTAACTATAACGGTCCTAAGGTAGCGAAATTCCTTGTCGGGTAAGTTCCGACCTGCACGAATGACATAATGATGGCAGCGCTGTCTCCAGCAGAGACTCAGTGAAATCGAAATCGCAGTGAAGATGCTGTGTACCCGCGGCTAGACGGAAAGACCCCGTGAACCTTTACTACAGCTTTACATTGAACTTTGACCTGACTTGTGCAGGATAGGTGGGAGGCTTTGAAGCCGAGACGCTAGTCTCGGTGGAGCCAATCTTGAAATACCACCCTGGTCATGTTGGGGTTCTAACTCAGGTATAACAATACCGAGGACAATGTATGGTGGGTAGTTTGACTGGGGCGGTCTCCTCCTAAAGAGTAACGGAGGAGTACGAAGGTGCGCTCAGACCGGTCGGAAATCGGTCGTAGAGTATAAAGGCAAAAGCGCGCTTAACTGCGAGACCCACAAGTCGAGCAGGTACGAAAGTAGGTCTTAGTGATCCGGTGGTTCTGTATGGAAGGGCCATCGCTCAACGGATAAAAGGTACTCTGGGGATAACAGGCTGATACCGCCCAAGAGTTCATATCGACGGCGGTGTTTGGCACCTCGATGTCGGCTCATCTCATCCTAGGGCTGAAGCAGGTCCTAAGGGTATGGCTGTTCGCCATTTAAAGAGGTACGCGAGCTGGGTTTAGAACGTCGTGAGACAGTTCGGTCCCTATCTACCGTGGGCGTTGGAAATTTGAGAGGATCTGCTCCTAGTACGAGAGGACCAGAGTGGACGAACCTCTGGTGTTCGGGTTGTCACGCCAGTGGCATTGCCCGGTAGCTACGTTCGGATGGGATAACCGCTGAAAGCATCTAAGCGGGAAGCCCACCTCAAGATTAGATTTCCCTAAAGAGCCGTTCAAGACTAGGACGTTGATAGGCAGGGTGTGGAAGCGCAGCGATGCGTGTAGCTAACCTGTACTAATTGCTCGTTTGGCTTGACCATACAACACCCAAGTGGTTTGTATACAAGTCTAATTAATCTATCTTGTATAGCTCAGGCTATAGAAACAGACAGAACATTTCGATATCACCTTTAACCTTGATTCAGTTAGGTTACAAGTTGATCGACAACAAGCTTAAACTTGATGTCAATAAAAACAACAACAGACTCATATCTAACCCCCTTTGCTGACGACAATAGCGCGATGGCCCCACCTGATCCCTTCCCGAACTCAGAAGTGAAACATCGTAGCGCCAATGGTAGTGTGGTTCGCCCATGTGAGAGTAGGTCATCGTCAGCTCTCTATTCTAGATAAAGCCCCCAACGCTAACGCGTTGGGGGCTTTTCTTTGTGCGCGGTTTGGTAATAATACTTTGATCAACAGCCGCCAGCTCATTCAGTAAAATAATCATAAAAAAAGCTCAATTAACCTTGACCCAGTCTCAAACAAGCGTATAATGCCACCCAGTCGAAAGGGAAGTGGGTTACTGATTTGAACGATGTAAATTGTTTGAATTAAATAGAAAATACTTCTTGACTAAATAAATATAGCGTCTATAATACGCACCTCATCAAGACGAGCTGGAAGTAGCTAGTGTGTTATTACACATTAATAACCCAGTTAACTTGTTGAAACAAATTAAAAAAAGAAGTTGACAGACTATTAAAACATGATATGATGGTCAGCTCGCTAAATAGGATAAGCCACATTGGCTGACTTATTTAGTTTGAAATACTAGCACTGGACGACAGTGTCAGACATTATTTAAAAGCATAACTAAAGAACAACTTGTGTGGATTTTTGCTGATTCAGAATGCTAAAAAATAAAGTTGACTATCTTTTCTTTTCGGAAAGATTATTAACTATAAAAATTATCATTTAAGACAGCAGAAAAACTCAAAGTTAATTCATTACGAACATAATTTTTAGCGATTTTGCCAGATTAGATGAGCCAAGTTTAGAAGCTTCTTTAAAGAGCTTCATAGCAAGATTAAACTGAAGAGTTTGATCATGGCTCAGATTGAACGCTGGCGGCAGGCTTAACACATGCAAGTCGAGCGGAAACGATGGTAGCTTGCTACCAGGCGTCGAGCGGCGGACGGGTGAGTAATACTTAGGAATCTACCTAGTAGTGGGGGATAGCACGGGGAAACTCGTATTAATACCGCATACGACCTACGGGAGAAAGGGGGCAGTTTACTGCTCTCGCTATTAGATGAGCCTAAGTCGGATTAGCTAGATGGTGGGGTAAAGGCCTACCATGGCGACGATCTGTAGCTGGTCTGAGAGGATGATCAGCCACACCGGGACTGAGACACGGCCCGGACTCCTACGGGAGGCAGCAGTGGGGAATATTGGACAATGGGGGAAACCCTGATCCAGCCATGCCGCGTGTGTGAAGAAGGCCTTTTGGTTGTAAAGCACTTTAAGCAGTGAAGAAGACTCTTCGGTTAATACCCGGAGACGATGACATTAGCTGCAGAATAAGCACCGGCTAACTCTGTGCCAGCAGCCGCGGTAATACAGAGGGTGCAAGCGTTAATCGGAATTACTGGGCGTAAAGCGAGCGTAGGTGGCTTGATAAGTCAGATGTGAAATCCCCGGGCTCAACCTGGGAACTGCATCTGAAACTGTTAGGCTAGAGTAGGTGAGAGGGAAGTAGAATTTCAGGTGTAGCGGTGAAATGCGTAGAGATCTGAAGGAATACCGATGGCGAAGGCAGCTTCCTGGCATCATACTGACACTGAGGCTCGAAAGCGTGGGTAGCAAACAGGATTAGATACCCTGGTAGTCCACGCCGTAAACGATGTCTACTAGTCGTTGGGTCCCTTGAGGACTTAGTGACGCAGCTAACGCAATAAGTAGACCGCCTGGGGAGTACGGCCGCAAGGTTAAAACTCAAATGAATTGACGGGGGCCCGCACAAGCGGTGGAGCATGTGGTTTAATTCGATGCAACGCGAAGAACCTTACCTGGTCTTGACATATCTAGAATCCTGCAGAGATGCGGGAGTGCCTTCGGGAATTAGAATACAGGTGCTGCATGGCTGTCGTCAGCTCGTGTCGTGAGATGTTGGGTTAAGTCCCGCAACGAGCGCAACCCTTGTCCTTAGTTACCAGCGGGTTAAGCCGGGAACTCTAAGGATACTGCCAGTGACAAACTGGAGGAAGGCGGGGACGACGTCAAGTCATCATGGCCCTTACGACCAGGGCTACACACGTGCTACAATGGTAGGTACAGAGGGCAGCTACACAGCGATGTGATGCGAATCTCAAAAAGCCTATCGTAGTCCAGATTGGAGTCTGCAACTCGACTCCATGAAGTAGGAATCGCTAGTAATCGCGGATCAGAATGCCGCGGTGAATACGTTCCCGGGCCTTGTACACACCGCCCGTCACACCATGGGAGTTGATTGCACCAGAAGTGGATAGCTTAACCTTCGGGGAGGCGTTCACCACGGTGTGGTTGATGACTGGGGTGAAGTCGTAACAAGGTAGCCGTAGGGGAACCTGCGGCTGGATCACCTCCTTATAGACGCATTCGGTCAGCAAGAATTCACAACAAGTTGTTCTTTAGTTTAAGCTTACGTTTTTAAAAAACGTATTAGGGTCTGTAGCTCAGCTGGTTAGAGCACCGTGTTGATAACGCGGGGGTCGGTGGTTCAAGTCCACCTAGACCCACCATTTTACAATGGGGCCATAGCTCAGTTGGTAGAGCGCCTGCCTTGCACGCAGGAGGTCAACGGTTCGACTCCGTTTGGCTCCACCACTACTAAGACGGTTAAGTAAGCTTTAGATGCCAATAAATAAATAGGTATTAAATAGAAACAAGTGATTTTAATTGATTACTTCTTTCTGTTTTATACAGAATCTGTGACTCGACGAGAGCATAGAGACTATTTAAAAACATAGATATGAGTCTGGGTTAGGATGAGCGTGTTCACGCGCACTTCCTAACCTTAATAACTCGCCTCTTAACGACATCAGTTGTTATCCCAGGGGTGAGTTATTAAAAAAAGTAAAGAGAACTGAATCAAGCGTATAAACATAGGTGATATCGTTATCATAATTAGATTGTATGACACTTAGAAGTCGAAAGACTACTTGGGGTTGTATGGTCAAGTAATGAAGCGCACATGGTGGATGCCTTGGCAGTCAGAGGCGATGAAAGACGTGACAGCCTGCGATAAGCTTCGGGGAGGCGGCAATATCCTGTGATCCGGAGATTTCTGAATGGGGAAACCCACTTACCATAAGGTAGGTATCCTAATTTATTAGGAAGCGAACGAGGGGAAGTGAAACATCTCAGTACCCTTAGGAATAGACATCAATTGAGATTCCCCTAGTAGCGGCGAGCGAACGGGGAGAAGCCGATTAATTCTAATGTAGAAGAACAGCGTGGGAAAGCTGACCGTAGTAGGTGATAGTCCTGTATTCGAAACATTAGAGTTAACATATTAAGTAGAGCGGGGCACGAGAAATCCTGTTTGAAGATGGGGGGACCATCCTCCAAGGCTAAATACTCCTGACTGACCGATAGTGAACCAGTACCGTGAGGGAAAGGCGAAAAGAACCCCTGTGAGGGGAGTGAAATAGAACCTGAAACCGTGTGCGTACAAGCAGTGGGAGCCCACTTGTTGGGTGACCGCGTACCTTTTGTATAATGGGTCAGCGACTTATATTCTGTAGCAAGGTTAACCGTTTAGGGGAGCCGTAGGGAAACCGAGTCTTAATAGGGCGTTTAGTTGCAGGGTATAGACCCGAAACCGAGTGATCTATCCATGAGCAGGTTGAAAGTGCCGTAACAGGCACCGGAGGACCGAACCCACTGTCGTTGAAAAGCCAGGGGATGACTTGTGGATAGGGGTGAAAGGCTAATCAAACTCGGTGATAGCTGGTTCTCCCCGAAAGCTATTTAGGTAGCGCCTCGGACGAACACCATTGGGGGTAGAGCACTGTTTCGGCTAGGGGGTCATACCGACTTACCAAACCGATGCAAACTCCGAATACCGATGAGTGATATCCGGGAGACACACGGTGGGTGCTAACGTCCATCGTGGAGAGGGAAACAACCCAGACCGCCAGCTAAGGCCCCAAATTCCTAGTTAAGTGGGAAACGAGGTGGGAAGGCATAGACAGCTAGGAGGTTGGCTTAGAAGCAGCCATCCTTTAAAGAAAGCGTAATAGCTCACTAGTCGAGTCGGCCCGCGCGGAAGATGTAACGGGGCTCAAACTAGGAGCCGAAGCTGCGGATTTGAATTTGTTTTCAAGTGGTAGGGGAGCGTTGTGTAAGCCTGTGAAGGTGTGTTGTAAAGCATGCTGGAGGTATCACAAGAGCGAATGCTGACGTGAGTAACGATAATGCGAGTGAAAAGCTCGCACGCCGGAAGATCAAGGGTTCCAGTCCAACGTTAATCGGGGCTGGGTGAGTCGACCCCTAAGGCGAGGCCGAAAGGCGTAGTCGATGGGAAATCGGTTAATATTCCGATACTTGTTTATAATGCGATGGAGGGACGGAGAAGGTTATGTCAGCCTGGCGTTGGTTGTCCAGGTGAAAGGATGTAGGTTTATAGCTTAGGTAAATCCGGGCTATTTTATACCGAGATCTGATAGCAAGCTGTACTTGTACAGCGAAGTGGCAAATACCATGCTTCCAGGAAAAGCTTCTAAGCAATAGTTATAAACGAATCGTACCCTAAACCGACACAGGTGATCAGGTAGAGAATACCAAGGCGCTTGAGAGAACTCTGCTGAAGGAACTAGGCAAAATGGTACCGTAACTTCGGGAGAAGGTACGCTGTTGGTGGTGATAGGACTTGCTCCTTGAGCTGCTGGCAGTCGCAGATACCAGGCTGCTGCAACTGTTTATTAAAAACACAGCACTCTGCAAACACGAAAGTGGACGTATAGGGTGTGATGTCTGCCCGGTGCTGGAAGGTTAATTGATGGGGTTAGCGTAAGCGAAGCTCTTGATCGAAGCCCCAGTAAACGGCGGCCGTAACTATAACGGTCCTAAGGTAGCGAAATTCCTTGTCGGGTAAGTTCCGACCTGCACGAATGACATAATGATGGCAGCGCTGTCTCCAGCAGAGACTCAGTGAAATCGAAATCGCAGTGAAGATGCTGTGTACCCGCGGCTAGACGGAAAGACCCCGTGAACCTTTACTACAGCTTTACATTGAACTTTGACCTGACTTGTGCAGGATAGGTGGGAGGCTTTGAAGCCGAGACGCTAGTCTCGGTGGAGCCAATCTTGAAATACCACCCTGGTCATGTTGGGGTTCTAACTCAGGTATAACAATACCGAGGACAATGTATGGTGGGTAGTTTGACTGGGGCGGTCTCCTCCTAAAGAGTAACGGAGGAGTACGAAGGTGCGCTCAGACCGGTCGGAAATCGGTCGTAGAGTATAAAGGCAAAAGCGCGCTTAACTGCGAGACCCACAAGTCGAGCAGGTACGAAAGTAGGTCTTAGTGATCCGGTGGTTCTGTATGGAAGGGCCATCGCTCAACGGATAAAAGGTACTCTGGGGATAACAGGCTGATACCGCCCAAGAGTTCATATCGACGGCGGTGTTTGGCACCTCGATGTCGGCTCATCTCATCCTAGGGCTGAAGCAGGTCCTAAGGGTATGGCTGTTCGCCATTTAAAGAGGTACGCGAGCTGGGTTTAGAACGTCGTGAGACAGTTCGGTCCCTATCTACCGTGGGCGTTGGAAATTTGAGAGGATCTGCTCCTAGTACGAGAGGACCAGAGTGGACGAACCTCTGGTGTTCGGGTTGTCACGCCAGTGGCATTGCCCGGTAGCTACGTTCGGATGGGATAACCGCTGAAAGCATCTAAGCGGGAAGCCCACCTCAAGATTAGATTTCCCTAAAGAGCCGTTCAAGACTAGGACGTTGATAGGCAGGGTGTGGAAGCGCAGCGATGCGTGTAGCTAACCTGTACTAATTGCTCGTTTGGCTTGACCATACAACACCCAAGTGGTTTGTATACAAGTCTAATTAATCTATCTTGTATAGCTCAGGCTATAGAAACAGACAGAACATTTCGATATCACCTTTAACCTTGATTCAGTTAGGTTACAAGTTGATCGACAACAAGCTTAAACTTGATGTCAATAAAAACAACAACAGACTCATATCTAACCCCCTTTGCTGACGACAATAGCGCGATGGCCCCACCTGATCCCTTCCCGAACTCAGAAGTGAAACATCGTAGCGCCAATGGTAGTGTGGTTCGCCCATGTGAGAGTAGGTCATCGTCAGCTCTCTATTCTAGATAAAGCCCCCAACGCTAACGCGTTGGGGGCTTTTCTTTGTGCGCGGTTTGAGTTTGATTTTGTAATATTACAATACTGATTATTCTTCATTATCGAAAAGCCTATAATAGTGTATGCTTATTCTCTGTAAAATATCATATTAGAATTAAGTTTTTATCGAAGTAAGCTGTTAATACTTTAATAAAAATTCAATAATAGAAAAGGATTTTAAATGAACGATAAAGATAAAGAAAGCTATGGTAGTGTAAGTCTAGTTCGGCAAGGTGAGCATAGGTTTTATTCGTTTACTATGCCAAGTGATGTGCTATCAGAGACTTGTTATGTTATAAACCGTGATGAAGATCCTATCGAAGGTTTCCAACGAGAACTAGATAAAAAAAGAGCTATTGAAATAGCTAATTATATTGATTCAGGCTTGGGAACAATTCCTAGCTCAATTGTTTTGTCAGCGCAAGAAGATAGTAAGTTTCATTATGATTCTAGGAAAAAGTCAGTAAGCTTTCTAAATATTGACAAAGCATTTTTAATTATCGATGGTCAGCATCGAGTTTATGGTTTCAAAATTGCGAAAACAGCACTTAGAATACCTGTGGTTGTTTATGAAAACTTATCTAAACGTGATGAATCTAGATTGTTTATTGATATTAATTCTAAGCAAAAAGGTGTACCTACAGAACTTCTATTAGATATTAAAAGAATGGCTGAGTATGAAAATGATACTGAGCAATATCTTCGAGATCTTTTCGATATATTTTTGACAGAGAATGATAGTGCTCTTTATAATAGATTATCAGCATCAAAGAGAGAGAAGGGGAAAATAACACGTTCAGTTTTCAATACCGCTGTAAAACCATTGGTTAAAGTATTTGGAAGTAAGACAACAGATGAAATATATGAAATTTTCAATTCTTATTTAATAGCTTTCAACGAAGGCGTTTTAGCTCCAAATCAATTACAGGAGCAAACGTTCAACACAACTGTATTTAAAGCAATTGCAGGATTTTTTCCAATAATTACTGCAAGAGTACAAGATAGATTTGGTGCAATTTATTCGGTTGATAATTACTATGAATTTACAACAATTGTTGGTCAAAGGATTAAACCTGTCAAGATTGCAAGTCCTACTAATGCATATAAACCCATCGTAGAGCATTTAGAGGAATCATTAAAACAGGAATTTACACTTTAAATGATTTCTGAAATTAAACTAATTCATCAATTTTCGATGAACGAAATATTTGAAGTAGGTTCATCATCAGAGTCGGACTTGAAAGCATGGGTTGCAAATGGACATTACTTATTATCTGATTGTTTAGCACCTTCAAGAAATAATAGAGTTACTGAATTCAAGCTAAGATTCCAACAGACAGAAACTCTCTATGTATCACTTGCGAATGATTGTAATAGATTTGCACAAGCTGCAATCGAATCTATGTTAAGCATAGGAAAAATTAATAAATTACCAAAAAGTACTGGTTGGGCAACTGTTCAATTGTATTATTCAGCTTTTTTTGCAGCACACGCTATATTGAGGATTTATGGGAGAGCTTGTAGTCAATTAGAGGTAGACCATACAAATAAGGTGCTCGAAATAGCTAAAACAATGCAGCTTGATAATGGGGCTGTTAATATAGAAAGTGGATTCTATTTTTCACTGATTGAAAATAATAAAGTAAAATTTAGTAAAATGAAAGACTCACATGCTGACACATGGGCGTCATTTTCAGGTTTGCTAATGTGGTTGATTGACAATATTCCAAACGCTACAGCAATTGGAAAACATAAGTCAGATACATTGGATTTAATTTCCAATATTAAAGCTGCATTACATCTATCTGGTGCTGCTAGAGGAAACTGGCTATCTCAAATTAGAAATAAAGTTAATTATCAACATACTCATGGTGTTTGGTATCCATATAGAGGTGCATTACACAGTTCTGAAATGATATTAAGAAACACGGAATGGCTTAAACCCCCGACCTCTTTTGATTTGAATTTAAACAATAATGATATTTCAATTCTATATAACTTAAGCAATTCAATTTTGTCATTAATGTACCACCTTATGAAGTATGGTTACGAACGTTCAGGTAAAGTTTGTTTGCCCTTAACTAATGGGACATTTCGTCTAATAAATCAAATACAGGCACCATAACGCTAATAAAAACTCACTATTAAACCATTAGGGATTTAAACTTTACGAGCTACAGCGCAAATTATCTTGTAAATTTCTCAAAACAACTCACCTATCTCAGGTATCTCTTCAAAATCAAAACCTAACTGTTCGTCTTTACGCTGTTTCATTTGTTCTATACGCAGCTTACGTCCTGCGATAAGCCTTAGCACCTCGCGCTGCTGCTCTGTCGTCATATCATGCCATAGCTGGCGCTCAGTTCGACTACGCAGGCAACCAAAGCAATAACCCTTCTTATTGCTTTGACAAAGACCAATACATGGGTTGGCAATCTCGAACAGCTCAAACTGTTGATTCATGACTCCTCCATAATGACTATCGTCATTCCTTTGACCTGCATAAAATCACTGTACAACATTATTATGTCGCAAATACTGACTAATAGTGTGCCATTTTATTGTTATTATTTCCGTCTAGCGGGTGCTATGCTTAGCTTTGATAGCCTTTATAAGATAATCATAACAAAATTAATAAGTGAGATGATACGTGAACTTGATTTATATCCATGGATTGGACAGTGATGCCAACTCGACCAAAGGGATGTTGTTAGAAAAATATTGCCAGCTTCATCATCCTGATATCAATGTGCTGCGTCCTGATTTAAATAAGACCCCTGCACAAGTGTGTGAACAGTTACTGTCTTTAGTCAAAGCGCTAAATAATAGTGAAGATAGAAAATCAGCAGATAAACAGACTGAGTTACCAAATACGGTATTAATCGGCAGCTCGCTAGGTGGGTATTTTTCTACTTTGATAGGCAATCAGATAGGTTGCCCAGTTTTACTGCTCAATCCTAGTACTCAGCCCCATATCACTTTACAGCGTTTCTCTAATCAATCAGCATATAGCTTAAATGAGTCATCTACTAGCAAAGTCCTACATACGACAGCGGGTGGCTGGAATATTACGCCTGCAGATTTACAGTGGTTTGCAGATAATCAGCTGTTATCAGTAAATTATCCCGATAAAGTTGCTGTGCTGCTAAAAGAAGGCGATGAGCTGTTAAATTCTGAATTTTCTAAAGATTTTTATCAAAGTCAGGGCGCATCGGTAACGGTGCAAGTGGGTGGCGATCATTGCTTCAGTGACTTTGATGAGCAGTTGCCCATGGTGATGAATATCTTACAAGATTTAGTACAACCTTAAATAGACGACATTATATGACGTAAGCGATGGAGTATTAACGTTAACGTCGCTATTTTTCGTTATAATGGTTTAATAGAATTAAACGCACGCGAACAGTTAAGGATGCATTTGTGAGTCAATATAATGCGCAATCGTTAGAAGTTTTAGAAGGTCTTGAGCCAGTCCGTCGTCGTCCAGGTATGTATACCGATACCACGCGCCCGAACCATTTGGCGCAAGAGGTCATTGATAACTCAGTTGATGAAGCGTTAGCTGGTTATGCTAAAACCATCAAGGTGCAATTGCATAGTGATGGATCGTTGTCTGTCGAAGATGACGGGCGCGGTATGCCAACTGATATTCACCCTGAGTTTGGTCAATCTGGTATTGAGCTGATTTTGACCCGCTTGCATGCAGGTGGAAAGTTTTCGACCTCTAATTACGAAGTGTCAGGTGGTCTGCATGGTGTAGGTATCTCTGTCGTCAATGCGCTATCAACTCGCGTTGAGGTTACGGTATGGCGTGATAGCACACAGTTTGATATGGCATTTGAAAATGGCGCACCAGTTACGCCATTAACGCAAGCAGTCAGCTCAAACAAACGCAAACGTGGCACTAGAGTGCACTTTTGGGCGGATGGTAGTTTCTTTGATACGCCCAAATTTAATGTAAAACAGCTCAAGCATAATTTAAAAGCAAAGGCTGTTTTGGCCGCTGGACTGACGATTGAGTTCACTGATGATATCAATGACGAAAAGGTCGTTTGGCAGTTTACGGATGGGGTAGTCGAGTATCTAAGCGAACAATTAGATGGTTTGGAAACATTACCTGAAGCACCGTTTTATTATAATTATGATGCGAAAGCAGGTGAACGAGCGGCTATTACCTTTGCCTTGTCTTGGTTACCTGATGGTGGCACGCCGATTCAAGAAAGCTATGTGAACCTGATTCCCACAGCTCAGGGCGGTACGCACGTCAACGGACTACGCACGGGTATCTTAGAAGCTCTGCGTGAGTTCTGTGATATTCATAATTTGCTACCACGTAGTGTGAAACTAACCGCGGAAGACGTCTGGGATGGGGTGAACTATATCTTGTCTCTGAAGTTCTCTGAGCCGCAGTTTTCTGGACAGACCAAAGAGCGCTTATCTAGTCGCGAAGCGGCGGGCGCTGTACAGACATTGGCAAAAGATGCCTTTAGCCTATGGTTAAACCAGCATGCGGACATGGGTACACAAATCGCTGAATTGGCAATTAATAAAGCAGGTCGTCGTCTGAAATCTGCCAAAAAAGTTGCTCGTAAGAAAATTACTCAGGGACCCGCATTGCCTGGTAAATTGGCAGACTGCCGTGGTGATTTACGTGATGGCGCTGAGCTGTTTTTAGTAGAGGGTGATTCTGCGGGTGGTAGTGCTAAGCAGGCCAGAGATCGTCATTATCAGGCAATATTACCTTTGCGCGGCAAAATCTTAAATACATGGGAAGTATCATCAGATACGGTGCTATCAAGCCAAGAGATTCATGATATTGCCATAGCTATCGGTGTCGATCCTGCCTCTGATGATTTGTCCGAGCTGCGTTACGACAAGATATGTATCTTAGCAGATGCTGACTCTGATGGACTACACATTGCGACATTGATCTGCGCACTGTTTGTGAAGCATTTCCCTGCGCTAGTAGATGCGGGTCATTTGTTTGTGGCCATGCCGCCATTATATCGAGTAGATGTAGGTAAAGAAGTTCATTATGCATTGGATGAGCCGGAGCTTGCACATATCTTGGCTAACGTACCAGGCAATAAAAAAGCTCAGATTACACGTTTTAAAGGGCTTGGTGAAATGAGTGCTGAGCAACTACGTGAGACGACGATGAGCCGTGATACACGCCGCTTAGTACAGTTAGATATGGATGACATGGTACTGACCAATAGTGTGATGGATATGCTACTGGCTAAGAAGCGTGCCTCTGATCGTAAGTCGTGGCTTGAGAGTAAAGGTGATTTGGCCGATATTTCTTAACACTTAGCAATAAGTTTAAAGAAGTAAGTGTACAGAATATCGAAATAGGTCATTACTTATATTTATGGTTAAACGATCTATCACATAATAAAAGCACGCAAAATTCAGCCTAGCCACAAAGGCTTAATGGTATTATGTCAGTACCTTTCATTATATTGTGCTGTCATGATACCGAAGATTTTTAACCGTTCTAAGTCTGTTGTTTCTAAACCTGCGCGCTCCAAAGTACTCCCAAAACTTAGCAAAAAGCATTTGGGAGACAAGGTTCCTAAGCGTGGCAATAAGTTTGCGCCTGTTATTGCATCCGCGCTGTTAAAGGCGTCAGGTTGGCGTACGGTAGGTGAGATTCCAAATATTTCACAAGCTGTAGTGCTTGCGCTGCCACATACTTCTAATGTGGATGGTATTTATGCGATTCCAAGTCTGTTTGCATTAGATATCAAAATCAGCATTATGGGCAAGCACACGCTATTTAAAGTACCTGTGTTTGCACAGCTATTGAATTGGATAGGGGTCATTCCTATCGATCGTGGTAATAAAGGCTCTGTGCTGCAAGCCAGTATTGATAAGTTCAAAACTGGTGAACCATTATTTTTAGGATTATCACCAGAGGGGACACGGCAATATACTGAGTCGTGGAAGACAGGTTTTTATTATTTAGCAGTGGGTGCTGGTGTGCCGATTTTGCCAGTAGCGATGGACTACAATACTAAAGAAATACGGTTTATGTCGCTGGTTTATCCTACAGGTGATATCGAAGCAGATTTACCAAAAATATATTCTCAGTATAAAGGGGTGCTACCAAGACATCTTGAGCGTTTGTCGCAGCCACTACAGGACATCAATAATGCAGCTGAATAAGCCAAATGTTATAAATATTGGTTTAATTAGTTAAGTTAAAATCACTGGTTGTATGACAGGTACGAAAACTCAAAGCTATCTACAACTAAGTTCTAATAATTAATTTTGAAAAAGCCCCTGATATGATGGTATCAGGGGCTTTTTTTGAATAATATTTGGATGTCTATCAGCTTAACAATTTAGAACTGTGGTTGGCCGTTAGAAGCGCTAACACCGCCGTCAACAGGTAGATTAACACCAGTAATCATAGAGGCATCATCACTTGCTAAGAAGGTAATGGCAGCGGCGATATCCTCTGGAGTTGCCAAACGTCCAAGCGGACAGCGAGCTAAGAACTTATCCGTTTTAGACTCATTATCTTGGATAGCCGTAGTCATATCAGTTTTGGTGACACTTGGATTAACCGCATTAACACGAACCCCATCCGAACCATGATCTAATGCCAATGTACGGGTTAAATTAGTCACACCCGCTTTAGCAGCATTGTAAGCAGCCATATTCCAGTCACCACCCACGCCCGAGAGCGATGAGATATTGACGATATTACCCTTTGATGCAATTAAGTGAGGCATAGCCGCTTGAGAGACGTAAAAAGTCCCATTTAGATTCACATCGATAGCAGAGCGCCAATCATCAGCAGATAATTCTGTAATTTTACCTTGGGTTGCCTTACCAGCATTATTTACCAAAATATCAATCTTACCGAATTTGTCGATAGCGCGCTCAACCATCTCTTGTACTTGGCTTTGGACGCTGATATCGCATGTAATAATGAGATAGTTATCGGTATGAATCCAAGTACGATCTTGCGGCAACTCTTTTGCAGTTTCTTCTAATGTTGCTGCCGTACGTCCTACTAAAACCACACTAGCGCCTTCCTCGGCAAAGCGAATAGCAGTTGCACGGCCAATACCAGAGCCTGCACCCGTTACAACGACGGTCTTTTCTTTAAAACGCTTCATAATGTTTAATCCTTATTATTATATAATAGTCATTAAAGTTTCGATGATTAAAAATTCAACGACTACGGTTTCGATACATACAACTAAGTACAGTTTGTTATCCATAAACTTGCACGCAAGCAATACTGCTTTGATATCATCATAACAAGTGATCGCTTTGAAAGCGACTGTCTCTGATAGTGCTTATGTAGCATAATTTTGTATCATTCAGATATTTGTAATACGCGATAATCATGTTGTTATTATTACGAGCTGGCATGTGCGATATTCACCATACGATAATAGAAGGTTGGAACTTGTGTCCCATTCGATTACTACTATGCCCGACTGGGGCTATCTGACGACTGAGCTAGTCAGTTATTTACAAGCAGATGCTATGGCAGTGACTTTAGCAGGCATGCATACGATTGAGCATGAATACAATGCTCAGTATATCGCTCGTCACTACCAATATCAGCTACCACTTGGCAAGCTACAGCTGTTGGAGCTGACACTATATCTACCCTATGATACAGAATCAGCTGACATTGAGGCTGTGCGTATGACTGCGGTAAAGTCAGCACTTACATGGTACAAGTCATTATCGTCTCAAAATGAAGACAATGCTTCAGCTGGTTATGAAGCTATGATTTTTGATATTCAGCTTGTCGGAGGAAGTAGCAGTCTCAATCAAGATGATAACGATGACAATTCAAATAGTGCTCTACAGCGACTCAAACACAATTTTGGGGTTCGTTACTTTTTAGAAGACTTAGTTGTCGACATGAGCGAAAGCATGCAGCAGCTACAAGTATTTAGCTGGGATGACTGGTATTCGATAGCAGCAGCAGTACGCACCCCATGTGAATTATGGCGTTTCTTAGCTTATCATCTGGAGCAACTACAGCAGTCGGCTGTAAACCATATTCCAAGTTTCGAGTCAGAAGACGCTTTGGTTGAGCGCTTCTTACAAAGTCCAGATTTATTTGCCCCTGCCATTGTAGTTGATAATGCGCTCATCAAAAATGAAGTACAAGACGAACCTAACTCAGCATTGGTAGCCATCACGCTTGCCTACAAGAACCAAAGTTCAACTGCTCAGATGTACCATCAGCATATGATACAAGCAGCCACTATATGGTCTCAGCTAAGTATGCAGATGATAGATACGTATGGTAAAAAGCACGTAACTAGCAGTGACGAACAGACAGAAACACCGCTCGCTCACTGGCAACAACAACTGCTAGATGAGTCTTTGTTTTCACGCCACGAGCTTATTCGTACGCTATATAGACACCCTAAACAAAGCGCAGCGCTGCAAAAAGATGGCTATGTCGTACATCAACATTCTTATGAGAGTTTGGGACGACATTATGTACTGGTGTTTTACGGGCAAGAGTCAAAAGGACTTAATAGCAAAGCCGCTGTCCAACCAAAGCTAGCGAAGATCGCACAGGACGTTGCCACACGTTTGCCAATTATTGAACTACATCATGTAGTTGTGCTTGGTATCGACTTTATCACTGAGAATAATGAGAATTTTTTCGATATTGATTTGTGGATTCAGCCAGTTGATGCGATGACTCAAAGGGAGCGCCAACTTACTAAGCAAATGCAAAAGCTAAAACAACAAGAATTAGATAAGCAAAATACACCACCTGCTAGTAGCGTAGAAGATAGTAAACCTGCGAAGGCGCAAAAAGAAAAATTGCCTCAAGTACAAATGAGCTTAACGATTCCAGCGCGCAAAGATAAGCAGTAGATTGTAGCGTGAAATTGTTTGAATGAACTTTGATAACAAGAATTATAGATATTAAGAACCACAGATATTATTAATATATTTACTGACATAAAAAAAGACAGTCTAGGCTGTCTTTTTCTTATCTAAACTAAACAATCAAAAATACTTATTTATTGATATCGTCATTAAGACCGCTACCAGGAAGTACGTCATCACTGTTGTAGATGTCATTAGTATCAACACGTGGTGTATCAACTACATCGGTACGTAAATCAGTGGTAGGGGTACTAGCAGCAGAGGGCGTGTTTTCACGAACTGAATCAGCAACCTTTTCTTGAGTTGATGAACTTGGCTGTAGCGCAGATTTTGCTTTTGCTTCAGTGCGTTCATGATCCATCTTATCCTGCATTTTACGTAGGAAGCGAGCTGCAGCTTCTTGACCACCAAGACCAAATGATAGGGCAAAGGCAACGGCTACCGCGCCTAGTGTTAAACCAAATGCTAGGTTAACGATTGAATCGGCAATACCCATCGCTTTTAGACCCATCGCTAATACTAAGCCCATAATTAATACACGTACGATGTTTGCTAGGAATTGTGAACCTTGCTCAGAACGTTCAACCACACCTGCAATGATATTGGCAAGCCAGAATCCGATAAATAGGATAATTGCGCCTAGGATGATGTTTGCACCGAATGCGATAAACATCGTAATAATAGCTGAGATAGGCTCGAAACCTAACAAATCAGCAGCTGCAATAGCAGCAAATAGCATAGCGAAGAAGATAATCGCATAACCAACTAGGTCAGAGATTTTCTTGTCGCCCATGGTTTCTTGTAGACCAACTTTCGCAGGTAATTGATTGATTTGAGTGTTCTCAATCAGACCTTTGATGATGTTGGCAACCATGCGTACAACATAGAAAGTTACTACTAGGATAGCCACTGCCATAAAGATGTTTGGCAAGGCTTCCATGATTTTGTTAAGCATATTGGTCGCAGGGCGAGCAATTACTTCGATTTTTAGTGCATTTAGAGCAGCAATAATGGTTGGAATGATAACCACTAAAAATGCTAATGAACCTGCAATGTTAGGTAAGCTGTTTTGCTCACTTAAACCTGCTTTTGATGCTAATTCTTGTACATTAAAAGTAGAAACAAGGTTGGTCACAATACCGCGTACGACTTTGGCAATGATATAACCAACGACGAAGACCACACCAGCAATCAAGATATTAGGGATAAAGCTAAAGATTTTGTCGACCATATTAGTCAGTGGTGCAAATAAACCATCAAGCTCTAATTGACCAAGTACCATGGTCAACACAACCAATAAGATGAACCAGTAAACCATATCAGCAATCGTACTGCTCATTGGTTTTACACCAGCTTGTGCACTTAAACGCTCATCCATAGAGGTTTTTGCAAGTGCAGCGTTGATCGCTGTGCGTGCGACAGTAGCCACGACCCAACCGATCACACCAAGTGCGATAGCGCCGATAAGATTAGGGATAAATGCCAATACTTGATTAACCATATTTGCGAATGGTGCTGAGATAGAGTTTAAGTTTAATTGGCTAAGTGCGCCTGAGATAGCAATGATGAAAATAAACCAGAAAACAATCTTGGAGATGATACCTTCAAGGTCGTAGGTCTTACCAGTTGAAGAGTTCATACGCTGATTGAGATTAACTTTAGAGAGTACGCCGCGTACCAGTGCTGCGATACCAAGGGCTACTAGCCAACCAATAACGAATATCAAAATAGCACCAATGATGGAACCGATAGGTCCACCGAGATAGCCGTTAAAAGATGTGTACATTGGGTTCATCTTATCCTCCTTGAAGCATCTTATATAACTCGCCAAAAACAATGTTCATACAGCGATTAATGAGCAAGACATACAGATGGTTGTCATAAATAGTATTTTTAGAATCAGTTATATAGAGATATTATCGTTTTTGAGCATAAACTATTATCAGCAGTATCTCTTATTTATATTACAGTGACTTCGCTATCGATATCTGCTTATTTTTGATAAAAATTAAAGCTCGGTTACTTATCTCCTTAACTAATTCAGCTTAGCTGATGTATTGATGGATTTAAAGACAGAAAGCTTTACCTGTTACTATATTTGTGTGATAACTTGTTATTATGATAGAAGATATTAACATAGACTATACATTGACCCGATAATTTCATGCAAAGCGTGGTTCCCAAAACTAAGATTTGTTATTATAGAGGAATGTGACATCTCGCCACTATTCTTACAATTAGAGAGTACTTTATGAAAAAAATCACTACTTTAGGCGTTAGTGCACTTGCTAGCGCTATGTTGTTAGTAACAGGCTGTAGCACCAACAATGGCAATCAAGAAACAGCCGCTCAAAGCGTTTCCATTACCGAACAAAGCTCAGCTAGTGAAAAAGTAGGTTATAGCTTAGGTTTCATGATGGCAGAAGGTAACAAAGACGCTGTCAAAGATCTAGACCTAAATACTTTTGAAAAAGGCTTCCGTGATGGCTATGAAGGCAATGAATCAGCATTGACCCAAGAGCAAATGCAACAAGTATTGATGGACTATCAAAAAGAGCAAGAAGAGCAGTTTGTTAAAGACATGGAAACTAAGGCGACAGAAAATAAAGCCGCTGGTACTGCATTCTTAGCAGAAAACGCTAAAAAAGAAGGCGTGAAGCAAACAGAGTCTGGTTTACAGTATAAAGTTATCAAAGCAGGTACTGGTAAATCACCAAAAGCAACTGACGTGGTTGAAGTAAACTACGAAGGTAAATTGCTTGATGGTACGGTATTTGACAGCTCTTATGAGCGCGGTGAGCCAATCGAGTTCCCACTAAACCAAGTAATCGCTGGCTGGACTGAAGGTCTACAGTTGATGAAAGAAGGCGGAAAATACGAGTTCTATATCCCATCAGACATCGCTTATGGCGAAGCGGGTAACGCTGGTATCGAGCCTAACAGCACCCTTATCTTTACTGTTGAGCTATTAAAAGTAAAATAAGTATCTAAAGCAAAATTATTAGTTTAGGTACTTAACTTAAAAAAAGCCTTCATAATTATATGAAGGCTTTTTTACGATTAATATTTTACCTCAGACTGATATCGACCTTACAAAGCCGATATCAAGTTGGCGATAAACTATAGATTCTTTTGAAAGACTTTAGAGTTACGGCCATTATGGTATTTCTCTAAACGTGCTTCAGGTAAAGCGCTGGCTTCAACTTCAGCAAAGCCTTGCTCGACGAACCAATGCGCAGTACGAGTGGTCAAAACAAATAGCTTGTACAAGCCATGACTGCGCGCTTGCTGCTCTAGAAACGCTAGTAAATCTGCACCACGGCTACCACTACGGTACTCAGGGCGCACGGCAACACAGGCAACTTCCGCTGACTCTGAGTCTAGCGTATGCAATGCTGCACAGCCCAAAATCATACCATCACGCTCAATCACACTATAGTTATCAATCTCTTGCTCCAAGCGCTCACGTGAGCGGCTGACCAAGATACCTTGCTCTTCTAGAGGTGACAGTAGCTCAATAAGACCAACCACGTCATCGATATTGGCACGGCGAATTTCTTCATAAGGGTCGTGACTAATCAGCGTACCAGAACCATCACGTGTGAATAGCTCTTCTAGTAATGCGCCGTTTTTGGCATACGAGATAATATGCGTGCGATGCACACCTTGACGACAGGCTAAGCTTGCACAGTTTAAGAAATAATTAATTTCGCAATTTAAATCACGATCACGTAAGAAGCGATCAACTTCATTAGGAATCATTTCACGTAATAAACGATCGTCGTCGTTGATACCCGCTTCTTCGCCTAAGAATATAAGCTTGTCAGCACCCAGTGCTACAGCAGCGCTTAGGGCAACATCTTCCGCCAATAAGTTAAATACTTCGCCAGTCGCAGAGTAGCCCATCGAGCCTAGTACAACGATATGGTCGTGAAGTAGATTGTTTTTGATGGCTTCCACATCGATAGAACGCACTTCACCCGTCATTTGGTAATCAATACCTTCACGGATACCGTATGGGCGCGCTGTCACGAAGTTGCCCGATATTGCATCGATACGCGAACCATACATCGGAGAGTTGGCCAGTCCCATTGATAGCTGAGCTTCAATCTGTAAACGAATAGCACCAACGGCTTGTAAGATAGACGGCATCGCCGCACGTGGCGTAATGCGGATGTCTTGATGTAGCGGCGATTCAATGTTAGCGTCTTTTAAGTTCTTTTCGATTTGCGGTCGTGCCCCGTGTACCAGTACCAGCTTGATACCCAAGCTATGCAACAAGGCAAAATCATGAATAAGGGTGCTGAAGTTCGCATGATTGACCGCTTCACCACCAAACATGATCACGAAAGTTTTGCCGCGATGGGTATTAATGTAGGGTGCAGAGTTACGGAACCAATGGACGTATTCAGGGTTGATCTGGGGCATGGAGCTAGTAGTCATAATGGGAGCAGTAGTCGTTAGAATAAGAAAAGGGGCGCAGCAAAAAAATGCCTAACGCTAAAGATTTACCATAGCAAAAAACGCGGTTATGAGCTATCTTTTATTTCAGCTGTATTCAAGCATTCTAATTGCCAATCGCTGATATACACAACCTCAACACTGGGTTAATGTACGTACAAATGCTTTTTGTTATGCTAAGCGCTATTGCTTTACAGATGCTGAGCGAAGATAATCAGGTTAGATAAGTGAGTTCATGTTTTTCATAGATTGCATGAGCTATTTCACAGCGATATCTTATATACATCGTAATGCGTTTTATCTGTTGAACAAATTATAAAAATAACTTAAGTTGCACCATCTGTGTTTTACCGATATATCAACCAGGGATAATGAAAATCATGAAAAAAAGTAACCAGTTTGCTAGCCCGTTCAGTGCTTGGAGCGGCCACCGCTTATTTCACGTTGTTGCCGGTACGCTCATCGGTGCAATGGTAGTTACACAAGCCTCAGCAATGCTGCCAACACCAGAGCAAGCGGTTGATAGCTCAATGGCTATTCAGACAAGTGCCCATAAGAGCAGCAACTCAAGTGCTCAAGCCGTTAACAGCAGAATTACAGCGTCGTTGGTCAGCGTTGATGCCAATGGTCAAGAAGTACTCGTCCCTGTAGATACCAACACGCGTTTGCAGTCAGGTAATGTATTGGAGTATCAAGGATACTTTACCAATACCAATGCAGATCGCGTCCGTAAAATGACCGTTACGATGAGTATTCCAGAGCAGGTAGAGCTGCTGAAGACTGTTGCTCCTGAATTTCCGTATGGCAGTGTAGATGGTAATAATTTTGCTCGTATGCCATTACGTACCAAAGTAGATAATCAGCTACAAGATGTCGCGCTTAAATACTATAAAGCGGTACGTTGGGACCTAGAAGGTGTGGGCCTAAATGATACCGTCGCTGTAAAATATCGCGCGCGTGTCAAATAGTCCTGAATTTTTGGATTAGAATTTAGCTAGCATTGATATAATTAGCACTGGAAACTATCCATTTAGTACTGAAAGCTATCAATAAAAAAGCACCACAGTTTATAGCTGCGGTGCTTTTTTATGGTGTGACAGGACGTTTGATAATTTTACTGATAAGTAATTAATAATACTCAATTATAGCGTGGCATATTTGCTACTAGATTTTTCTTGGATAAGTTGTTTAATAGCATTGATTTGCGGCGTTGTAGCTTGAGCGCCTGCTTGTATCAGACTGCGCCGCTGACTAGTATCTATTGAACTGTTACGACCGACATTGGGAGTAATAACAATATCCGCTCGATCTCGTTCGCTCTGGTTTGATGCGGAGCGCTTAGTAGTCAGGTTGGTAGCTAGAATATTGGTTTCTAGAAAGCCCCAAAAGTCACTCAATGAGTTCATAGTCGGTATTAGATTATTAGTACTATCACTGCCTTGAGCTCCCGTCACATCTACAGCAATGACAATATCAGCACCTAAGTCATAGGCGCTATCTACGGGTACTAAACTGACCACACCGCCATCGATATATTTTTTACCGACCTTTTCAGGAATGCGTGGGGCAATAAAAATATTAGGCACGCTACAGGACGCTTGTACGGCAAGCCCTGCATCGCCAGTGGTAAAGACTGTTTTCTTCAGAGTGTGTTTCTCTGCTGCGATTGCCGCAAAAGCAATGGGGAAATCCTCTATAGCACGCGCATTCACTTTGCTATTAATAAAATTTTTTAACTTAATACCTTCGATAAAACCTTGATTGGACAAGGTAAAGTCTGTGAGCTGGCTATCAGTAGTGGTCAGTGCCAATTGCTCAAGCTGTGCCGGCGTGTAACCACTGGCGTATAAGCTACCGATCAAGCTACCCACACTCGTACCGACCACCAATGTTGGTTTGATACCGCTTTCTTCTAGCGCCTTAATGACACCCACATGGGCAAACCCTTTTGCACCGCCACCACCCAATACCAGTGCGACAGTAGGAGTCTTAATACTAGGCTCTGGCGTTGCAGGAATAGTCGATGGCAATGTGCTACACGCACTAATATAAAAACCGAGTATAGGTATTAAGCTCAACCTCAGTAATTTTAGATTATGGCGAATCAGATTGTGACGAAATTGACGAGGCAAAATAGAAACAAGCATAGAAAAACACCTTACGAAATTGCCAGAATTCAAAAAAACAGACATCAGTTATTGGTATGATGAGAAGAAGCGGTTTATCTATAGTAGATGGACTGTATAGATGCTATTTTACTAAATAGCCTAGCATAAGCAATTGTATTGTCAGCTATAATGAAATGAACCGACCTTTTTATACGTACTATCGTTATCGCTATTCTATGCTACAAGTCATCATGTACAGCCTATTAAAAATGCTCGATTTAGCATACAAAAATTAAAAATAATATTGTTAGGATCTTTAATGCCAATATCGGAGAGTCACGCCTCATCTAACTCATTAGATCACTTTAGATCTGACATGCCGCTGTCAGCACTAGATATGCCAGTGTCTGCGCTAGCAGGTGTGGGGGTAAAAGTCGCAGAGCAATTGGCGCAATTGAATATCAAGCGGATATTCGATTTGCTATTACATTTGCCCCGTGATTATGAGGATCGCAGTCGACTGGTATCAATCGCCGATGTAGAGCATGGACAGTCAGCGCTAATTACCGGTCATATCGTCCATGTCGATACCAAGCGCAGTGGGATGACTGTGACGGTGGACGATGATACGGGTACGATATCATTACGGTTTTTTAAGGTCTATCGTGGTCTGGTACAAACCATGAATTTGGGGACACGCTTACAGCTATTTGGTGAAGTCAAAGTCAGCCGCTACGGCAAGCAGATACATCATCCTGAATATCAAGTCATCACTGACAATACAGTCATGACCGATACGGGATTGCAGCCTATCTATCCTACTGTCAAAGGCTTACATCAAAACAAGCTACGCACTTTAATTAAGCTAGCATTGCAAACGGTTCGGAGCCAAGGTTTGCCTATGACATTGTTTACGGCTGGAGACTTTGCAGTTGTATCCGATTTGCCATTAGTGCCTTTTGAGCCATCCAAATCAGCGGTGTCAGAGGCCGAATATACCGAAGATATTTTTTCGACGTTAGCACGCAGCGTACCTGATAATGCGATTGGCAATAGCGTATATAAACCCAATCCTTCTACCTATCAGGCAGATAATGACATACATAGCGTTGCTGCCAGTATTGCTCAGCATAATGTCTATAATTTAACGATATTTGAAGCATTGGTACTGCTGCATACGCCGCCTACTTATACCAGCGCGTCTCAACAATACAAACTATTCACTCAACTCAGTGCTCGTACGCATGCTGCTTGCCAGCGCTTGATTATTGAAGAGTTGACTGCGCATCAGCTCAGTTTGCTATATCGTCGCCAACAGCTACATCAGCATAAAGCGCCCAAATGCACTACCAATAGTCCTCTTGCTAATAAGCTGTTTTCTGCATTGCCTTTTGATCTAACGGGTGCGCAAAAAAGAGTGATGAAAGACATTACTGCGGATATGGCAACGTCAATTCCGATGCTACGACTGGTACAGGGAGATGTGGGTGCTGGCAAGACGTTGGTGGCAGCAGGAGCAGCGGGTTATGCACTCGATAGTGGCTGGCAGGTAGCGGTCATGGCACCGACTGAGATTTTAGCAGAGCAGCATCTACTGAATTTTAAGCAATGGTTTGAGCCATTGGGCATTGGTGTCGGTTGGCTTGCAGGTAAGCAAACGGCCAAACAGCGCCGCGAAGCATTGGAAGCGGTTGCAGAAAATACCGTGCAAGTGGTGGTCGGTACTCATGCACTGTTTCAGGAGCAAGTTCAGTTCGCTAAGTTAGGTTTGGTTATCATTGATGAGCAGCATCGATTCGGTGTTGAGCAACGCATGGCATTGACCAATAAAGGCGTGGCTAATAGCACCCCGCACCAGCTAATCATGACCGCAACACCGATTCCAAGAACCTTAGCGATGAGTGTCTATGGCGATATGGATACCTCAATCATTGATGAGTTGCCACCGGGACGTACGCCAATTACGACGGTAACCATCGATCGCAATCGACGCGATGAAGTCATAGAACGTATTGCGATTAATTGCGAAGCGGGCAGGCAAGCGTACTGGGTATGCTCACTGGTAGAAGCGTCTAGTGTCTTGGATGCGCAGGCAGCCGAAGCTACTTATGAAGACTTAAATGAACGTCTAGATATTCGTATTGGACTGGTGCATGGCAAAATGAAGTCTGCTGATAAGCAAGCCATCATGCAAGAGTTCAAAGCAGGTAATTTGGATTTGTTGATTGCGACGACTGTCATCGAGGTAGGGGTCGATGTACCCAATGCGTCATTGATGGTTATCGAAAATGCAGAGCGTTTGGGACTATCACAATTACATCAGCTGCGCGGGCGAGTCGGACGTGGCTCGACCAAAAGCTTCTGTGTACTGTTATATCAAAAGCCGCTATCGGAGACAGGTACTGAGCGACTAAATGTCCTACGCGATAGTACCGATGGTTTTGTCATTGCCCAAAAAGACTTAGAGCTACGTGGGCCAGGAGAGCTGTTAGGCAAACGTCAAACGGGTAACGTTGGCTACTATTTGGCTGATTTGATCCGTGATGAGCAATTATTTGCCATTGCTCAGCGGTTAGCGAAGCATTTGATAGCAGACCCTGCACGAAAAGCAGATGTTAGTCAATTGATTCATCGCTGGATGCCTGAGGCAAGTCGCTATACCAATGCCTAGTGTCTGGTAATCAGTGCTTAGTACCCAGTGTCTAGTGATCAGTGTTTAGTGTGTAGTACCGGTATTGGCAAGTAGGTTCAGTGCGTCATTGAACACATTTCTAATTATCGGCAAATAGTATGGCCGCAAGGTTAAAGTTATTTATAGACAACACTCCATCCATAGTCAGTCGTTGAACACATCAGATATTCAGCGACTGGCTATACGCGCTCTTATTTCTTTAAATTGGTCGATATGCCTTGAACATTGCACAGATATTCGGTCTAAGTTTCAATTAAATCTATGAACGCTAGACGCTATATATAAAAATAAGATGATGACTAAATATATGCTATTCTCGATAATTTGATGAACTATTATAATAATAAACAGTGCTTTAGAGAACATCGTAATACTCTCTGTAAGTAACGCTCATAGCCCTATATCAGGCTGTCCAAACATTGCTTCGATTGCGTGCCACTTTTTATTATTGCTGTGACTGATTGATATTTTTAGTCATTTTATATCGAGTATTTCAATATTGACTGTACCTACAGAGAGTTATCATGAGCGATTTTGAAGAAACCCATCCTAAGCCGTCAGCTGAATCTGAGTTGCCGCCATATCGTCAAACTGACACTTTATCTCAAAGACCATCTGCAAAACCACCAATATGGTTGTGGCCCGTATTGGCAGCCGTGCTAGTGATAGGGGTGCTGCTTGGGAAGTACTGGGGCAATGATAGTAATGCCGCTGCAGATGAGTCAGCAACTGCTAATTCTGTCGCAAACGATCAAGCAACCGGCAGTGACGCCAGTATTGAGCAATCAGTACTCTCAGTAGAAACAGTTAGTCCAAGCCAAAATGATATCGGCAGCACGCTCAGTGCCGATGGAACCATCAATGCTAAAGATACTGCGAATGTCAGTGCAAAAGTCAATGGTGTGGCTATCGAGCGTATTTTGGTCGAAGAAGGCGACCGCGTTAGAGTAGGTCAAGTCTTAGCCGTGTTCGATACGGACGCTATGAAGCAGCAAGTGCTACAAGCGCAAGCAGATGTTGCAGAAGCGGAAGCTACCCTTGCCAATGCCAGCGCTGATGCTGCACGTGTGCTGCCATTGATCGATATCGATGCCATTAGCAAACAAGAAGCCGATCGCTACCGTACTTCGGAAGTCCGTGCGAGAGCTTCTTTGCAAGCGTCTAAAGCTCGTTTGAGTAATCAGCGTTTAACATTAGAGAACGCAAAAGTCGTCGCTCCTGTCAGCGGTATTATCAGTGAAAAAATGGTAGAAGTCGGGCAGGTGGCAGGCGGGGATCCACTATTTACGATTATCAAAGGCGGGGTTTTGGAATGGCGAGCAGATATAGATCCTAAGCTTGTCGGTGATATAGACGTCGGTACGCCTGTACAAGTCAGTCTGCCGGGTGGTGATACAGTGATGGGGCAAGTAAACCGCATCGCACCAACCGCAGACAACAACCGCCAAATTACGATTTATGCTAGCCTAGCTGCCAACTCAAAGATACGTGCAGGCATGTATCAAACAGGTGAATTCCTATTAGGAAGTACCAGTACGCAAACGATTCCTAATAGCGCAGTAGTCAGTAATGATGGTTATGATTATGTGATGCTCGTTACCGAATCGACTACTCGAGATGATCGATCGATGGGACGTATCAAGCAGCAGCGAGTGACATTGGGTGAGCGATTGGGCGAGAGCGTAGCAGTGCTAGAGCCTTTGCCAAGTGACAGTCGTATCGTAAAACAGGGCGGCAGCTTCTTAAATGACGGTGACCTAGTACGTGTTGTTGACGGTGTGTCTCAAACCAGTAAGCCAGTGCAGGCACAGTCATGAGCTTAAACGTCTCCGCTTATTCGATAAAGAACCCGCTCGTTGCTATCTTGCTGTTTGTGCTGCTGACGCTGGGCGGCATTTACGGTTTCATGAAAATGAAAGTCCAGCAGTTTCCGGACATAGATTTGCCAGCGGTGGTGGTCACGGTGACGCTACCAGGTGCCGCGCCCTCACAGCTCGAAAACGATATCGCCAAAAAGATTGAAAACAAACTGACCAGTATCGAAGGCGTGAGTCATATTCGCACCACGCTACAGACGGGTGCGGCGACCATTGCCACTGAATTCACCTTAGAAAAAGATATTCAAGAAGCGGTAGACGATGTGCGGTCAGCAGTCGGTGAAGTACGTGGTGATCTACCAGCTGCGGCTAATGATCCTATTATTACCAAAGTATCTACTGCTGGTTTTCCAGTGGTTACTTACTCTGTTGCTGCTGAGAATATGAGCGTGGAGGATCTATCTTGGTTTGTTGATGATACCGTTACCAAGCGGCTATCTGATATACCAGGTGTTAGTACCGTGAGCCGTGTTGGCGGGTTGCAGCGTGAAATCACAGTTGCTGCTGACCCAATTGCGTTAAGTGGTCTGAAGTTTTCTATTTCGCAATTATCGCAGCAAATCGCTGGTATCCAGCAAGACAGTTCTGGTGGGGAGGCGGAAGTTGGCAATACGACTCAGACCATCCGTGTTCTCGGTGCCGTTGAGCGAGCAAATGAGCTAAACGACTTGCAAGTGGCTGTCCCTACGGGGGGCACACAAGCTTTAGGTCGTATGGCAAAAATTACTGACGGCGCAGCAGATGCAAGCTCTATTGCTAAGCTAGACGGTCAAACAGTGGTGGCATTTAACATCACTCGCTCGCGCGGTGCCAGTGAGGTCGACGTGATGGACCTGGTTGATGAGGAGCTTGCCAAGCTGACTGCTGATGTCGGCAATATCAGTATTGAAAAAGTCTATGACCGAGCGACACCCATTGCAGAAGACTATGAAGCTTCGTTAAGAATGCTCATCGAAGGTGGGCTGTTGGCTGTAGTGGTAGTCTTCCTGTTTTTGCGCAATATTCGCGCGACTATCGTTGCCGCGGTCGCTTTGCCGCTATCAGTCATTCCAACTTTTTTAGGTATGTATCTGTTTGGCTTTAGTCTGAATATCATCTCACTACTGGCATTATCGCTGGTCATTGGGGTGCTGGTCGATGATGCAATCGTTGAGGTCGAAAACATTATACGCCATCTACGTATGGGTAAAACGCCTTATGAAGCGGCGATGGAAGCCGCTGATGAAATCGGTCTGGCCGTTGTCGCGACTACTTTTACTTTGATTGCAGTGTTTTTACCAACGGCTTTTATGGGGGGTATCGTTGGACAGTTTTTCCGTCAGTTTGGTTGGACAGCTGCCTTATCAATTTTTGCCTCGCTAATGGTAGCTCGCCTGATTACCCCGATGATGGCAGCTTATATCTTACGACCTGAGAAAAAGCACGTCGAAAAACAAAGCGCGATAATGAAGTACTATCTTAAGATTGTGTCTTGGACCCTACATCATCGCTGGATAACCATGGGTGCAACGCTTGTTTTATTTGTGGTATCGCTAGCTTTAGTTAAGCTGCTACCTACGTCATTTATCCCTGATAATGATATCGATCAAACTCGAGTGGCTATTGAGCTGACACCTGACGTGTCGTTGGCAGATACTGAGCGCGTGGCGGCACTAGCGAGTGCTCGCATTTTGGCCATGCCTGAGGTGACCAATATCTTTACCTCAGTGGGAGAGGCACAGGCGTCGATGGGTGCGTCGGATGGTGGCGGCGGTAAGGCTGAAAACATCGCGGGCTTGGATATCGTACTTGCTCCGCGTGCAGAACGAGGCACCAAGCAAGAGATAGAACGCAAAATTAGCAAGCTGATGCAAGAGGTGCCAGGAGCACGGTTTACTGTCGGGCTATCGAGTGGTGGTGAGAGTGGCTATAACTTTTCATTAACCAGTACCAATCCGCAACTGCTTGAACAAACTGCACAAAAAATCATGTCTGAGATTCGAGGGCTACCAAGTGCAGGTGCTGTGACCAGTGATCGCAGTCTGCCACGCCAAGAGCTAACGGTAACGCCAGATAGATTGGCAATGGCTGACAAAGGGGTGACCACGCAAGATATCGCTACGACTCTACGTGTGGCGACTGTAGGCGACTACGAGCAGCAATTGTCCAAGCTCAATCTTGATACGCGTCAAGTACCAATCGTTGTACGTTTACCTGATGTGGCTAAGCAAAATGTTAGTCAGCTAGAAGGTTTGTACGTGCCGAGTACTATGCCTGCAGGTCAAGGCGTGCGCGTCGGTGAGGTTGCTACGCTAGACTTTGGCACTGGGCCTGCACAAATTAGCAGACTGGATCGAGAGCGTGCTATTAGTATCACGGTACAACCTGCGAGTGGCGAGCTTGGCGATTTGGTACAGGCGGTAAAAGCAGTACCGACCATGCAGCAACTGCCGCCTTCGATTACCATTATCGACCAAGGTCAAGCCGAAAACATGGCAGACCTCTTTAGTGGCTTTATCATTGCGATGTCCGTCGGTGTGGTTTGTATTTTAGGCGTGCTGATTCTACTTTTTGGTCGTTTGTTGCAGCCTTTTACCATTCTGATGGCGTTACCTCTGTCGATTGGTGGGGCGTTTGTCGGCTTGGTTATTACAAATAGCAGCTTATCGATGCCTTCGATGATTGGTTTTATTATGCTCATGGGTATTGCGACCAAAAACTCAATCCTGCTGGTCGATTACGCGTTGATTGCCCAACGCCGAGGGCTGGCGCGTTTTGAGGCTATCGTAGATGCATGCCGCAAGCGTGCACGGCCTATTATCATGACAACTATTGCGATGGGTGCAGGTATGTTGCCCCTAGTATTTGGTTGGGGTGATGCAGATCCTACGTTTAGGCGTCCGATGGCAGCAGCGGTACTGGGTGGTCTGGTGACCTCTACGCTATTGAGCTTGGTTGTTATTCCTGTCGTCTATACCTTGATGGATGATCTATCAGGATGGTTTGCTAAGTGGTTGGCTCCACATGGCAAACCTAGTGACCTCTAATAGTCACTTCTCATAGAGAGCCAAATAGCTAACCAAATAGTGAGCCAAGACACGACACAATAGTAGCAATGTGGAAAATGCTGAATGATTAACACGCTCTCGATTAGGTCATACACTCGTCAGACTAGAGGACATTCTCATGACTTTCATCAGATTGTTTTGCCTTTGCGAGGGGCAATCAATATCGAAGTTGGGAGCTATACTGGAAAGGTTATCCCAAGCGAATGTGTTGTCGTCAAGGCAAATGAAAAGCACTACTTTAGTGCTGAGGAGAATGCAAAGTTTATCGTTGTGGATACAGATCTATTGCCAGAAAATGTGTTTTATTCATCACAAATTGTCTTTTCTATAAGTTCGCCATTGTTGGCATTTTTGGCGTTTTCAGAGAGTCAGTTAAGGTATCAAATCAACCCTGAAGTCGAGAAGTTGATGTTTGATACCTTTTATAAACTCCTAGAACAACAAAATCTATTTGTGCAATATGACGCTCGAATTAGAGAAGTCGTCGCATATATTCACCACAATTTTGCTAAAAACCTTTCTGTCGAAGTGTTGGCGGATATCTCTTGTCTCAGTGCCACACAGTTTAAAAAGAACTTCAAATCGCAAACAAGCCAAACCGTCACTGAGTACATCACAAGGATCAGGATGCAAAAGGCGCAAGCTTTGTTACTACATACTGACTCACCTATCGCTATCATAGCCGAACTGGTTGGTTATACGGATGTTAGTGCTTTTAGCCGCCGCTTTTCTAATTATTTTGGTATTGCCCCTTCCAAATTAAAACACGTCTAACCAGACATGCAAACCGTCCAATCTGCACAAATAGTAGTCTGTAACTCTCTATAATAATGTTATTCATTATAACGTTAGAGGTAGCTACTATGCTGCAGAATAAATCTAGTCTAAGTGCTATTTTATGTGTGATAGCTGCCAGTGTCCTTTGGGGAACGACAGGTACAGCCTCTGCTTTTATACCTGACGTTAGTCCATTAGCCGTTGGTGCGTTTTCGATGGGGGTAGGCGGTGTATTGCTAGTATTGAATGCTAAGAATAATTTATTAAGCGATAGACAGAAACTACTTTCTCAGCCTAGTCTCTTATTCATCGGTAGCCTATGCGTTGCTATCTATCCTTTGGCTTTTTATTCCTCTATGAGATTGGCTGGTGTCGCTATTGGTACAGTGATCTCAATTGCCAGTGCACCATTTTTCACTGTTATCATGGAGCGTCTGATTAGCAATAAAATAGTCACTAGTCGATGGGTGGTAAGTTTTATATTTGGTGTGGTTGGCGTTATTTTGCTGACTTTAGGGAAAACCCAATATTTGGATATAAACGTACAAGCAAATAATCGAATACTAGGCGTGTTGTTAGGGTTAGTTGCAGGATTGACCTATGCCACATATTCATGGACAGCACGTCAGATGATAGAGAACGAGGTAAACTCGAAATCAGCAATGGCCAGTATGTTTGGTCTGTCGGCAATCTTATTGTTGCCATCATTATTATTAACAGGGGAAAACCTGTTTTTGGATGCAAAACATATAAGCGTTGCCCTATATCTGGCAATTGCGCCGATGTTCTTTGGTTATTTACTTTTTGGTCAAGCGTTGAGAGTGATTGAGGCGAGCAAAGCGACGCTTATCACGTTATTAGAACCTATTGTAGCCACTATATTGGCTATCATTATAATCGGTGAAACATTCTCTCCTATCGGCTGGCTAGGGATGTCACTCATGATAATATGTCTTTTATTGCAGGTAATGAAAACGCCAAAACTGACAGGTTATCGAGTAAGGCGTGCACTGTACAAGTAACCAAGCAATATAAGTAATCAAGCAATATTTCTGACGATAAGCAGTCTTTTGATGAGTTACTGCCTGCTAAGTATGATTCTTTGTATGACGTTAGTCTAAAACTGGTAAGTTGAATGGATTAGGTGGGTCAGTTTTTGCTATAGTCTGTCCAATCAAATTTATTGAAGAAATTTTTTATCTCTTATAGCACTATTTTAATTTTACTAATAGATAAGTAGCTATTAGAACGATAAACCAATCTCTATAAACTAACCTCTAAAAAAACTAGAAAATAAGGAATAACTATGATTAACGCATATGCAGCACAAGAGAAAGGTGGCAAATTTGAGCCTTATGAATATGACCCAGGTGCTCTAGGCGATCACGAAGTAGAAATCGAAGTACATAGCTGCGGTATCTGCCATAGTGATTTATCGATGTGGCAAAATGAATGGGGTATGACTCAATATCCGTTTGTCGGTGGACATGAGGTTGCAGGTAAAGTCCTTAATAAGGGCAAGCACGTCAAGCATCTAGAATTGGGCGATAAAGTCGGACTTGGCTGGCATAAAGGGTATTGCAACGTCTGCGATCTATGCATCGATGGGGATCATAACTTATGCCCTGAGCAAGAAGGCACGATCATTGGTAATCATGGCGGCTTTGCAGATAAAGTACGCGCAAAAGATACTAGCGTCATCAAGATACCTGAAGGGCTTGATTTTAACGCAGTAGGACCACTGTTATGTGGCGGTGTCACAGTGTTTAACCCACTTATGCAGTACGACATCAAACCAACTTCTAGAGTGGCTGTAATTGGTATTGGTGGTTTGGGTCATTTGGCATTGCAGTTTGCCAATGCGTGGGGCTGTGAAGTGACGGCATTTACCAGTGAATCAAAAATGGAGGAAGCAAAAGAGATGGGCGCTCACCATTCACTAAACTCAAGAGATGATAGCGAAATTGAAAAAGCCGCAGGTTCTTTCGATCTAATCATCTCAACAGTGAACGTTGATATGAACTGGGATGTTGTGATCAAGACGCTAAGACCAAAAGGTAAGCTGCATTTTGTTGGACTGTTAGAAGCGCCATTAGAGATATCGGCTGCACCAATGATTATGGCTCAGAATAGTCTATCAGGCTCGCCAGTTGGCTCACCATCGACGCTACGCAAAATGTTAGATTTTGCTGCGCGACACAATATTCAGCCAGTCACTGAAACATACAAAATGTCTGAAATTAATGAAGCGTTTGAGCGACTAGAAAGTGGTAATGCTCGCTATAGAGTGGTGCTAGAGAGAGACTAAACGTCTCTATAGGCGACTAAATGTAGCCACTAAATAAGCATAATAATAGTGATACTCTAATTAATAAATAGAGTGTCACTATTTTTTTGTATCGTAATTCTACTTTTCACCAGTTTTTAAAATATGAGGGTTATTTGGAACTGGGTCTAAGTGTTTTTATTTGATTCTTTACTGATGTAGTTCTTACTGCTTTTTTCTAAACTGCTAGTAGGTCGTTTTAAAATTATAAAAAAACCCTGCTACTGAGTTTACAATAGCAGGGGTAAATATTTGTCTTTTCAGGTGTCACCGAGTAATTACCTATCATACTAAAATATTTCTAAGTCATTGATTAATATAGAGTGTAAAATTTACTAATAATAATTACCTATCATACTGCATAGGAGAACATCATAAAGTAATTCCAATATTTAGTAATTACCTATCATACTGAAATGGCGTTTATTTACACTACTTCAAACCATTGATCGTGATTGAGTAGTTATTACTTTGCGCACTTCCTAGAGTGGCATAACCTACTTGTCCAATAGCCTGCTGCGATTTATAAGGGTTAAATAGCTCATCGAGAGTGTAATGAAAACCACAATCCTCCATTCCAAACACGTAATCAAAAAATACCTTTGCCATAGCAGACTGAGGATGACTGGCATCGCGATAAGATTGGTTAGGATGCCAATTGCCACTAGCTATCTTACCGAAAACCCGTTCGATATTACCTGAAATAGAGTTTGATGCATGCTTTCTAGTAATATTCGGTTTCTGCACGTATGCAGCGGCACTTTCAACCGCTTTATAGATTATATAGTGCATAATAGAGACAGAGCATTCAGCTATACATGCTCTAAGTAAGCTTATGAGCTTGTCACCAATAGGTGGTGCCAAATTGTTTAGTTTTGACCTAGTAATCAGATAGCTTATGCACTCTCCTAGCTGTATTTGTTGACACCACATTTCAAACTGGGTATTGCTGACTAAAGCACTGATATTTTTTTTGGATTTAGCATCTACCATTATCTTAGTGAGGTCATTAATATCATAAGCAAACTCAAAGGTTGCCTGATAATAATCAATCTCTAACTCTTTTTCTTTATTGACACTAACATATTCATAGCTCTCTTCAGGAGCCAATAAAAGTAGATTTAGTTTGAAAAGATGATTAAGTATTTTTTGATCTAGTCCAAAGAACGGTGATAAAAATAGTGATATATTATCGCGCAGAGAGATCGTAGTTTTTAGATTTTCTGAGCCTAAGCTTTCTATAGTTGTAGCAAGTAAAAGCTTATCTACTTCATTAAGCTCAGTTATTAGCGGAACTTTAGTTAATTGAGTACCTCTGTAACCATCAATATATTCGAGAGCCGCTTGTTTTTGCTCTTCTTTTAAACGCTTTTGCTCAAGACAATAATCTAAGTGCTCTTGATCCCTTCTTTTTTGAAGCGCTTCCCGACAATCATTACACCGCCATCTAATAAGATCTAATTGAATTAGTTGTGAACGAGTGTAGCAAATCTTAGTTGTACCGCAGTCTATGCATTGGCAGTCTAGTACGGCAAGATGAGCATTTACTTTAACGATACTAGGTATATCTTGATACTTAACATCAAACTCTTGACCTATCTCTTTACAGGTATATATAAAACCACTTCGTTTATCGCCTTCTCTTAGCCAGTACCTCTCACAGATCAGCTTATTAGTTTCTGTTATATCTGGCTGATACTCTAGTTTAGTTTTCACGCCCACCTCTCAATACCGACTATATCCCGTGGATATTGTAGCTTACCACTGTGAGTATTGCTATCTTTAGCAGTGGTTAATGAGATGACAACAGATGAGCGTATGATTACCTTTGGAAAGCGCGTCCGTGAGGTGCGAAAAAGCAAAGGAATATCCCAAGAAAGATTGGCAGAGATGGCTGGTATTGATAGAAGCTATATGGGAAACATTGAGCGTGGTGAGAAAAATATTACGTTGAAGAAAGCGTATGAGATATGTGATGCACTAGATATTGGGATAAAAGACTTAGTCTAGACTTATAACTAAATCTCGTGACATTAGAGGTTCCTGGGACTGGATTTAATTATAAGTTAGGATTAGATAAATAGCTGTTTAGTTGAGTTTTTTGAATATACTTTAACCATAAAGATAACAGTAGGACAACTATTCAGTCAAAAGTAACTTAAGACTCAATACGCATTCAGTCAAAATATAAAAGCGTTTTTAAGTTTCAAAAGTGCATGGTTATTTAGCTTCTTATCATCTATAAATGCTATGATTTTAACCAATGCTCAATAAACTTTTCTAAAAGCTAAAAATATTATGCCTCCAAACTATAATAATGCTAATCAAAACAAAGTAGAGTCTCAATCTCTCATAAAATCTGTTGATAATCGCCAATCCCTCACTATAAAAGGTAAAGGTAGCTTATTAGCATTGACAGACTCTATTATTAGTTCAGCAATCGCCGTGCGCAAGGCTAACCAATTAGAAGTTGATTGTGGTTGGATGCAAGAAATCTGGGATTGGGCAGATAGGTTTGAAATTAATGAAAATATAATACCCCGTAATCAAGATGCTCTAATGGCATTAACTAGCCTTCCTACTGAGGATAGTGGAAGTTGGGATATTTGGGACTTACCAGATAGTATTGGTCGACTTACCAATTTAACTAAGCTTAATATTGGAGGACAATGTCTTGATATATTATTACCAAGTAGTATTGGTCAGCTTACTAACTTAACTCATCTTGATATTTATCATAACCAACTTCAAAAACTACCAGACTGGATTAGCCAACTCACTAAATTAACTTACCTCGATGTTAATGAATGTATGCTTACCGAAATGCCAGAGTGGATTGGCCAACTTACCAACTTAACTCATCTTCATATCAATAACAATGAAATTACTGAACTACCAGAAAGTATTGGTCAGCTTACCAATTTAACTCACCTCGATATCAGTTGTACTGAAATTACCGAATTTCCAAAAAATATTAGTAAACTTACTAAATTAACTCATCTGAATATTAGATTCATTAGGATTGTTGAACTGCCAGAGTGGATTGGTCAACTCAACAACTTAATTTATCTTGATATTAGTGACTGTGGACTTACCGAACTGCCGGAGTGGATTGGTCAACTCAATAACTTAACTTACCTCAATATTGATGGTAATGATTTTAGAGAGTTACCTAAAGGCCTTGAACAGATCACTGATTTAAATACTATATGGAATGCACCATGGGGCTAAAGCGCTAATTTAAAACTAGTGTCTTAAAAATTTTTCTATTTTTTAATCATCCAAAGGTAGGTAAAAGTGCAAACCGAAGCCCTATTTGAAGATATCGCAGACCGTATTGGCCTTGAGCTTGAGCAAGCAAAGCACAGCATCTATATTGCTGTTGCTTGGTTTACCAATCGGACCTTATTTAACACGCTTGTTGAGAAAGCACGAAAGGGTGTTACCGTTCAGTTGATGCTATCCAACGATCATATTAACCAGCAGAGCTATGTTGATTATAGTCTGTTAAATATTGGTCACTCAGCTGCCTACCTCATTGGTGATGGTAAGCAAGGTTTGATGCATAATAAGTTTTGTATCATTGATAATGACACCGTGATCAATGGCTCTTATAACTGGAGCTACAAAGCTGAGAAGAATCACGAGAATATCCTGATTACTAAAGGCGATAGTGTCTTAGCTGAGCAGTTCATCAAGCAATTTAAGAAAATTCGCAATACCTACTTTGATCATCAAGATTCCACGCCAGAGCTGCCTCTCGATAAAATCATTAAGCGTCTCGAGATTATTAAAAATTACGTTATCCTAGAAGGCGTAGAAGATATCACCCGCGAAAACACCAAGCTAAAGACATATGCTTTTCAACAAGATATTGCTGATATTACCCAAGCTTTGCAGCAGCATAGCTTTGAGACCGCAATAACTCTTATTGATCAGTTCATCAAAAACCATCATGCCTTAGTCATATATAACGATATTGACGTTAGTGCTTTAAAACTCGAGATTCGCCAGCTCGAGCACCAACTCAATGCCTATGACAATGAAAAAATAGAGTTGGAACAGTTACTCTCAGAATTTCATCACAAGCATACCAGTGAGCTTGGAAGCTTTATTAAACAGTTACTATATCTACGAAAAATATCCACTAAAGATAATCCTCAAGAGTATGCAGAAGCTGTGCAGGATGAGCAAGACTATAACAAGCACATTAAAACTGAGTTAGAAAAAACTATCTATGAGTTAAATAATGATGAGCGTACTGATTTGAAGAAGGCATATCGTCAAGCCAGTCAAATATGCCATCCAGACCGCGTTAATGAGGAGATGAAAGGTATTGCTGAAGAATTATTCATTCAGCTTAACGAAGCTTACAGAAAAAACGACTTAGCTGAGGTAAAAAGGATTTTATCAGAGCTAAAGCAAGGTATGTTCAAACCTCGCTCAGAAACCGTAAGTAAAGCTGATCAGCTTAAAGTCATCATTCAGATACTCAAACATAAGATTGAAAAGGTTGAACAAGAGCTTTTTGCGATCAAGGATAGTGATGATTATCAAAAAATAAGCGCTATTAACAATTGGAATGCATACTTTGAAGAGATTAAGTCGCAATTGATCGAAGAGATTGATTACCTTGAGAGCAGTAATGTATAGGTAGTTTTATTAAGTAGGCGTACCTACAGTTACCGACTAAAATTATGCCTTCTTAGCTAAATATTCATTAAAAAGCCTATAATGTCCTTTCACTTGTCTCTTAACATTATTAGAGCCATGCACATTCGCAACCCGGAAAACATAACCAATATAGTTTCTTTTACCAATATAAGTAAATCTAGTATGAAGCTTTCGCATATACATACTGTTCCCATTACGCTGACTAGGTTCTAGTCTTTGGTAATGGGAGGTTCTCATTCTGATGGCTTTTCTTAGCTTACGATTATATCTAGATAGACCAGTCTCTCTTAAGTAAATGTTCTCACCGTCAAATAACAACCCTAAATACTGGAGCTTACAAGGATTGCTATAACTAATACTCCTTGAATTGAAATTTGAAATTCCGTTTTTAAACTCTATTTGCTGAGTCTTTTTATTATTTATTGGAAGTCTTAATTTACTGATTTCAGCTTTGACTAGACTTTCTACTTCCAACTTACGGCTTTTATCAAAAACGAAGATCATGTCATCACAGTACCTAAAATATTTGCCGTCTATTTCTGCTAGGTACTTACTTACTGCTTCATCGAAATCCATCATATAGATATTAGATAGCAAGCCACTCATAGGTGAGCCTTGGGGAATGCCTTTGCCACTTTTATTAGTTGTTACTAGACCATTTTTTCTGATTTTTTCTCGGAAGTCTTTGACAGAACACAGTCTATCCAGCCGTTTATTTAGAGTTCTAGAATGTAGTGATAAACCTAGCTCTTTATATAGCCCTTTCTTATCCACTGAAGCAAATCTTGTCAAAGACCTGTATATTTTATAGTGATCCTTTGGTAAGCCACTAGTGTCTAACAAGCGAATCCAGTTGTCTTTCAGAATGCGATGATCGAGATTATCAAAAAACTTTGTTATGTCATAACAAAGAACTAAGCAATCTTTTTTCTGAGTAATATAGTCAAAGACGTTCTTGCTAAAATGTATATTGCACTGAGATACTCTATTACCATTGATAGTCTTCTCAATTTTTCTAAATGCTAAAACAGTATCTGTGAGTGAATTTTCTGATAAATAAGACTCATAAGGGATTTCTAAGGATTTAGAGTAATAAGCGTAGATACTACTATCGACATGGCTTGGATAGTTAATCAGCCTATCTTTGGGTGAAATAACAATTTTTTTATTTGATTTTCTGATTTTTTCGTCAACTATGTTGTACGAAATAAAAGGATAAAATGAGTGTTGTTCTATGTTCGAAGGTTGAGTGACATATTCATAGAGAAAAGTATAGGAGGGTTTTTCGTCGAAGTGTAGATAGTTTCGGTTTTTTTGTCTTTGCTTAAAGAAATTCTGATCAAGCTCTATCATTGTATGTCCTTGCCAACTTAGGAGGGTCAGATGACTGCAATCTTTTACTTCTTATGAAGTACCCCTCCAAAGTCATACGAATATCAAAAGATATCCCTCCTCGTGGCGCAGTCTAACATATCGAAGGAGTCGTGCTATGCTAACACTAATCATCATAAATACTGTCTTACAGTATCTAAATAAAGATCATGGACAGGCTCAATTGATACTGATAGTACTATCAGGATTAATTGATACTGGAGTCCAATGGTTGACACAAGCTTCCATTTAGACAAAATCCTAAATGCTCTATGATTCTATCTAAATCTGTAATTTTGTCAATTAAAATCTGGTTTCAGAATATTTGTATTATTGCAGCATTGAATATAATACGAAGTCTATTGTGTGGAAGTAGATATCAATCTAATTACAGTGCTAGCCTTCAAACCCTATTTACAGAACTTGGCAAAAATTCCTTCAACTGCTTTTCTGTCCATACGATATTCGAAATTCTTATCATAAGGATTTTCTTCAAAAGCCATTGAGGTTTTTAGACTTATATTTTTGTTATTATCTATTTTGACAAAAGACTCTGAAGGGTTGAGGCAGTTGATTTGGACATGGTTGGCAAATGCACCATAGTAACCAGTAGATTCTACAAAAAAGAATATAGCTTCAGGTCTTCTGGTTTTTGCATTCTCAGCCATAACTGAGATAGGAGTGGCATACCAATCAGTCGTTTTCTCTGTTTCGGTTACGGGCTCTTCATAAATGATTACGTCCTTTAGCTTTAATATCTCTTGAGATGTCATTGCTTTAGCATTAGCTGTTTGACCGAGCATCAGACCTACAAAGATAATTGCTAGTGATTTTGTTGTACTTAGCATGTAATTCCCCGTGACTATTATTAGTAGATTTTAGGAAAGTATAGTTGTTTTAAAATAAAATCGATTTAATTTTACTAAAAAAATGTTTATTTATTTCTTATGCTATAAAAATCTTTATAGCAGCTTTGACAAGTTATTCTATTCGACTAATTTTGCCTCAAAGGTATTTAGCTACTACAAGGTTGATACTTCAACAGAAGAATAATACACAACATATGTTAAAGTATAAGTTACACCCAACACTAGCTAGATAGGAAGCCTACTGCCATGGCTGGTATCAACAAATTAGAGTTATCCGAAACAGATATTATTAGCAAGTTCATTCTGCCTGCCATTAAGAGTTCAGGTTGGGATGACATGACACAAATTCGCGAAGAGGTGAAGCTTCGTGACGGTAAAGTTATCGTCCGTGGTCAAATGGCAGTGCGTAAAACGGTCAAGTCTGCTGATATCGTTCTATATCATAAGCCTAATCTACCGCTTGCGGTTATCGAGGCCAAAGCGAATAAACACTCTATTGGTAAAGGGATGCAGCAAGCGCTTGATTATGCTGGGCTGCTCGAAGTGCCGTTTGTGTTCTCATCCAATGGTGATGGCTTTATTTTTCATGATAAAACCAGTACTACTGTCCTCGAAACAGAGATTTCACTAGGGGATTTTCCGACGCCAGCTGAGCTATGGAATAAGTACTGCCAGTGGAAAGGCTATACGCAAGCTCAACTGCCTATTATCACTCAAGACTATCATGATGATGGCAGTGGTAAGTCACCACGCTACTATCAGCTACAAGCCATAAATAAGACCATAGAAGCCATTTCTCGTGGACAGGATCGCATCCTACTCGTAATGGCAACAGGGACAGGTAAAACCTACACTGCATTTCAAATCATCTGGCGTCTGTGGAAAGCGAGAGAAAAGAAACGTATCTTATTTTTAGCAGACCGCAATATTTTGGTCGATCAAACTCGGGTGAATGACTTTCAGCCTTTTGGCACTGCGATGACCAAAATAGAAGGCCGTACCGTTGATCCAGCATTTGAGATTCATCTTGGCTTATATCAAGCATTAACAGGTCCAGAAGAGCATCAGAAAGCCTTTAAACAGGTTGCGCCAGACTTTTTTGACCTGATTGTCATTGACGAGTGCCACCGAGGTAGCGCTGCTGAAGACAGTGCTTGGCGTGAGATATTAGAGTACTTTAATAGCGCCACACAAGTAGGCTTAACAGCGACTCCTAAAGAGACTGAAGATGTCTCTAATTCTTATTACTTTGGAGATCCTGTTTATACCTATACCTTAAAACAGGGTATCGAAGATGGATTTTTAGCGCCCTATAAAGTGGTTCGAGTTGATATCGATGTCGATATGCAAGGCTGGCGTCCAACCAAAGGACAGACAGATAAGCATGGTGAGTTAATTGAGGATCGTATCTATAACCAAAAAGACTTTGATCGTAGCTTAGTGATTGATGAGCGTACTGAATTGGTGGCTCAGACCATCACTAGCTACCTTCAGCGCACTGACCCAATGGCCAAAACCATTGTGTTCTGTAATGATATTGATCATGCAGAGCGCATGCGCCGTGCTTTGATTAACTGCAATCCAGAGCAGGTTAAAAAGAATGAAAAATACGTCATGAAAATCACGGGTGATGATGAGTTGGGCAAAGCGCAGCTTGATAACTTCATCAACCCAAAGAAACCTTATCCAGTAATAGCGACAACGTCAGAGCTGATGACGACTGGTGTTGATGCTCAAACTTGTAAGCTAATCGTCTTAGATCAAAATATCAAATCGATGACCAAATTTAAGCAGGTTATTGGCCGTGGTACTCGTATCAATGATAAATATGGCAAGCTTTGGTTTACGATTCTCGACTTCAAAAAAGCGACTGAGCTATTTGCAGATGAGCGCTTCGATGGTATTCCTGAACGTATCATGACTGTGACGCCATCACAGATTAATGAAGGGAGCGCTGAACTGGACGAAGTGGTCGATGGCGAGTCAGACGCAGAGTTAGATATTGCGAGTGGCACTGAGCTAGCCTATACAACCCAAGATGATAAGAGCGGCTTTGATTTAGGGGTTGGTATGGGTGATGACATGGGTGTCAGTGAACCTGCGAAAAAATACCATGTGAAAGGTGTGTCTGTCCAAGTCATGGCACAGCGTATCCAGTATTATGATACTGATGGCAAGCTGGTCACCGAGTCTTTTCAGGACTATACTCGCAAAACTTTTACCAAACAGTTCGCTAGTTTGGATGAGTTTACCAAGCGTTGGAACGATACTGAGCGTAAACAAACCATCATCGATGAGCTGGCAAACGCTGGTATCATTTGGGAAGCATTGCAGGAAGAAATTGGGTCAGATATGGATCCCTTCGACCTAATTTGCCATGTGGTATATGATCAACCACCTTTGACCCGTCGTGAACGTGCGAATGAAGTTAAAAAACGCAATTACTTTACCAAGTATTCAGAAACTGCTCAAAAAGTACTGAATGCCTTGCTCGATAAATATGCTGATGCGGGTGTAGAAGAAATCGAAAGCCTTAACGTGCTCAAAGTAAAGCCACTTGATCAGCTGGGTAGTCCGATGGAAATTGTCAGAGAAGGCTTTGGTAGTAAACAAGACTACCAGCAAGCCATCAGTGATCTTGAAAACGAAATCTATTGGGCACCGCCACCTAAACAAGCTTAAGTGACTATAAAGAACTTAGCTACAATATATATATATCTAAGCCTCTTATTGAGGCTTGTTTTATTCATACTATTTATTAAAATCTATCGTTTATTAAGACCTACCGTTTATTAAAAAGAGAAACAACATGTCAATCAGTTCAGTTATCAAGTCTATTCAAGATATCATGCGTCAAGATGCTGGTGTCGATGGTGATGCCCAACGTTTAAGCCAATTGTCATGGTTATTGTTTCTCAAGATATTTGATGCGCAAGAAGAAGCGCTTGAGTTCGAACAAGAAAACTATAAAACTCCCATCCCTGAGCAATACCTTTGGCGTAATTGGGCGGCTGATCCCGAAGGTATCACTGGTGAGGAGTTACTAGAGTTCGTAAACGATGAAATATTCGTTGAGCTAAAAAACCTAACAGCGCCAGTAGATACCAACCCACGTGGCTTTGTGGTGCGTCAAGGTTTGAGCGATGCCTACAACTATATGAAAAACGGCACGCTGCTACGCCAAGTGATTAATAAGCTCAACGAAGTGGATTTTAACCGCTCAGATGAGCGTCATCTATTTGGTGATATTTATGAGCAACTGCTGCGTGATTTACAGAGTGCAGGCAATGCAGGTGAGTTTTATACCCCTCGTGCTGTGACACGCTTCATCGTTGACCGTGTGGATCCAAAGCTCGGTGAGCGCGTCATGGATCCAGCTTGTGGTACAGGTGGGTTTTTGGCCTGTTCGTTCGATCATGTCAAAAACAACTATGTTGAAACTGCTGAAGATCACCAAGTACTACAGCAGCAGATTCTAGGGTTTGAAAAGAAACAACTGCCGCATTTGCTCTGTACGACCAATATGATGCTGCATGGTATCGAAGTTCCCGTACAGATACGCCACGATAATACCTTAAATAAGCCGCTGTCTAGCTGGGACAGCGATATTGATGTCATCGTAACCAATCCGCCTTTTGGTGGCACTGAAGAGCACGGTATCGAAAAAAACTTCCCTGCTGAGTTCCAAACGCGCGAAACGGCTGATTTGTTTTTACAATTAATCATTGAGGTTTTGAAAGATAAAGGTCGCGCTGCCATCGTATTACCTGATGGTACTTTATTTGGCGAAGGGGTAAAAACCAAGCTAAAGAAGATGCTGACAGAAGAATGTAATCTGCATACTATCGTGCGCTTACCAAACGGTGTGTTTAACCCTTATACGGGTATTAAGACCAATATTCTCTTCTTTACCAAAGGCCAGCCAACCAAAGATATTTGGTTTTATGAGCATCCTTATCCTGAAGGCGTCAAAAACTACAGCAAAACCAAACCAATGAAGTTTGAAGAGTTTCAAACCGAGATTGACTGGTGGGGTGATGAATCTGACGGCTTCGCCAGTCGTGTTGAAAACAATCATGCTTGGAAGGTCAGTATTGAAGAGGTCATCGAGCGTAACTATAACCTTGATATCTCAAACCCCTACCAAGGCGAGGTCATTGATTATGATCCTAATAAGCTACTGGCTGAATATGCAGAGCAACAACAGAGCATCGATACGTTACGCAGCCAATTAAAAGAAGTACTGGGTGCTGCACTGTCTGCTAACACGACAGAGGACAAGTAGCTATGAATGTAAAAACGAGCTTAGAGATGAGTAAAGACATAAGCAAGCCAGAGCAGCTAATCACTGAACATATCGATATCTGGACCAGCGCTATATTGCCTAAATCGACTAGTGGGCGTGGTAGCAGTAAGAAGTATGAGCTATACGGCATTAGCAAATTACGTGAGCTGATCTTGGAGTTGGCAGTACGTGGCAAGCTAGTGCCGCAGGATGCTAATGATGAGTCTGCCTCTATTTTGTTAGAGAAAATAGCAGTTGAAAAGGCTCAGTTAATTAAAGACAAAAAAATCAAAAAACCGAGAACACTGCCAAAATTTATTAAAGAAGATGAGCCTTTTGAGTTGCCATTAGGCTGGGAGTGGTGTCTGTTATTAGATATTGGACATGATTGGGGACAAAAAAATCCAGATACCGATTTCACGTATATAGATGTCGGGTCAATAGACAAAAAGCTTGGTCTAATTGAAAATGCTGATGTTTTAAATGCTGATAATGCTCCCTCCCGAGCAAGAAAGATTGTAAAAAAAGGGACTGTTATATATTCGACTATTAGACCTTATCTCTTGAATATTGCAGTTGTTAATAGAGAGTTTGAGCCAGAACCTATTGCTAGCACTGCATTTTCTATAATACATCCTTTAGACGGTATATCTAGTAGCTTTGTATATCGATACTTAAGGTCACCTAGTTTCGTTAGCTATGTAGAGAGCTGCCAAACTGGTATTGCTTATCCAGCTATTAACGATAAGCAGTTTTTTAGTGGCTTAATTCCTATACCACCTACCAACGAACAACACCGTATTGTCGCTAAAGTCGATGAACTCATGATGCTATGTGATCAGCTAGAGCAGCAAACCGAAGCCAGTATCGACGCTCACGCCACGCTTGTAGAAGTCTTATTAGCCACGTTGACAGATAGCACTGATTCTGATGAATTAGCGCAAAACTGGGCGAGAATTTCTGAGCATTTTGATAGCCTATTTACGACTGAGCAAAGCATCGAAGCCCTAAAGCAAACTGTATTACAATTGGCGGTGATGGGTAAGTTAGTTCCGCAGAATCCAGAAGATGAGCCTGCTTCGGTGTTGTTAGAAAAGATTGCGGAAGAGAAAGAGCAGTTGATTCAAGATAAGAAAATTAAGCCACGTAAAGCATTACCACCTATCGAAAATGAAGAAAAATTATTTGATTTACCATTAGGGTGGGAATGGTGTCGATTAGATGATATATGCGATGGTATAACTTCTGGATCAACGCCACCTAAGAATTCATTTATAGATGAAACAGGTATCCCATACTTGAAGGTTTATAATATAAGAAACCAAAAAATAGATTTTGAATACCAACCACAATTTATTGAGGAAAGTTATCACTCTTCAAGTTTGAAGCGCTCTCAGCTTTGCCCAGGAGATGTGATAATGAATATTGTAGGTCCACCTCTAGGAAAGATAGCTATCATTCCCGATACCTATCCACAATGGAACTGCAATCAGGCCATTGTGATGTTTAGACCATTCATTTCAGATCTAAATAAATTTATCTATACCTACTTAGTTTCAGGTATGTTTCTTGACAAGATTGCGCTAATAGGAACAGCTGGTCAGGATAATATTTCAGTCACAAAAAGTCGTGCAATCTTATTGCCAACACCACCTCTTGCAGAACAGCTGCGCATCGTTGCTAAAATCGACGAGCTAATGGCTATTTGCGACCAGCTAAAAGAGAAGATAAGACAGTCTCAAGAGACGCAAGTTCAGCTTACCGACGCGTTGGTTGATCAGGCTTTGGGGTGAGTTTTAGTATTGGGCTAGATATTTAGGTGACATAAAAAATCCGACTTCGAGTCGGATTTTTTATGCAGTGTTTATGTCAAACCCGTGCTTGTTTAACAGTTAATACAGTTTCTAAGAAACCAATGAAATCACTTCTTTTTCCAGACCGTTGAGCCATTTTTGTAGCATTCTTTCATCGCATTCTTTTTCATAAAAGCCAGTAGGATGATTAAGCGTTTTGTAATCACCCAATAGCAGTGCCGCATCTGTCCAAGAGATTGAGCCTTTGACTATACTCGTCATAAACCTCTGCATTTTGCGTTCAAGTTGATTGTAGCTGTCAACCTTAACGATTAGCGTTGATAAGCGTTTTTTAATATCTTTAGTATATACCTCAAAAACTGAGAATAGTTGGTTATCATATTCAAACCTAGCTTCCATCATATTACGTGGAAGCCCATCTTCAGTTATGTGCCTACGACAGTACTTCACTTTAGGAAGCTTATGAAACTGTCGGAAAAGATCAGTATCATACTCAGCTGTAAAACGTTCTAAAAGTTCAGTAATTGCTTTAAAGCTTTTTGCGTTATTGATAGTCTGGTCAGGGTTTTTTTGGATATTCTGATAGTCACCTTGTGCAACGTTGCCAAATACAGTTGCGTCGTCAGTCGCCACAAAGTTTGTCTTGGGTTCGCCATCAATATCTTCCTCATCTGCTAGTTTAGGACCTTTTCTTGACCTGATTTTTTTATAATCGAGGCTTGTTTTAATAGGGTCTTGAAACTGTAAGGCGACTTGATTTGTATCTATAGTTTGTTTGCTTCTATCAATATCAGCCTCACTGGCATCATCAATAGTATGTGAGTTGTCGCTATTTTGAGGTTTAACCGCCACTTCAGTAGCCAATGGATTGATAGATTGTTTATTGTCTACAAAGTGCTCTCCTATGAAGTGTACATCAAAGTCAATATTAGAGATTAGGTTGCTGATAGATAGAATTTCATCAACTCGATAAACACCATTCTGATTCTTATAAAATCGTGCTTTAATCTTAATGTTTTTAAGCGGTGGTGGTGTGAAATTAAAAATCCAGTTTTCGTAGTCACTATTATGTGTGGTTTCTCGTATTAGGTGCTTATAGATACTGTCATAGCTTTGGCGCATCTCATTATTTAGTAGTAACCAAGCTAAATGACTTCTCAGTACATCATCTTTAAAATCTTTTTGGGTAAGTGGACAATGTGGCAGTACCTCTATAATGTGTTTCCCATCAATAAAACTAGTATTGAAATCGAGATGTAAGGCTCTCTCTTGAAGTCCAGATGTTGCTAAGTATGCATTATAAAAAAACAGAACTCTGGCTAATTCAAATTTTGGGATATGGCATACCGCTGAAATATTTCGAGCGCCTACTGAGCTTAATGTAACCGAAGTAGGGGATTCAAAATATTTAGCATGGAAGTACTCAAAATCAAACCAGTCTTCCAGATCGTCAATAGTAAACTCAAAAACAGGACCTTTTTTACTGCCATCATAATAGTCATTTGAGTAAATTCTGCCGCGACATAGAGCAGGCGCATTGCTAAATTTTATGCCTTTCCAGTCGTTTTCACCTTTGCCATTACTATAATTTACAGTTATTAGCCAGCTGTCATATCCTGATTTCCTAGATAAGGAGCCTATGTTGGTCAAATATGCATCATTAGGTAAGACTGTTATTTCCATGTTTAAAGTTCCAATTTTCTATTTCAATTAAACGACCTATGGATCTGTGAAAACGGCTAGCCTCTGCAGTGAGTCTTTGCTCACTTAATCCAGCTTTGCGTAGTATTATCCAGTCTGATAGTGACTCACCGCTAGAGATTCTAGATATATATACCCGAGTTAGTCGCCTAATTTGATAATCGCTTACACTCTCACTATATTTAGAGAGAAAGCTAGATATCAAAGGCAGTTTGTCCAAGTTCTTCTCAACTGTCGAAGAGGTTTTGGCTTGATGTAACCACCAGTTGCTTGATCTTCTAGGGCTATCTAGATTCCATATTAGGGTGTTTTTAATGTTTATTAGCTGCCTTACGTACAATCTATCTCGTTTGGGCCAATCGTGCTTTATACCATTTTCAATATGTTTACTATGATGGGACCTGTTGTAAGAAAGTAGCCATGATTTATCATGACGGTAGAGCCAAGCATATAACCCACCATCTTTTTGCCGAGCTTGCTTGATGCTTTTCTGACACGCTACTAATAGGTTTTGCCATTGGTCGCGCTTAAGTTGTACATTTGAAGCAGGCTTTTCGCTAGATTTTAGTGATTCATCTTCTTTTTTTATACTTAGCGCACTTACGTGCGAAATAATCTCTTTAAAATACCAGTTCCGGTCAATAAATGCTTCAATGACAATAAGATGCTGAAGGTAGCTGAAGCTTTTTCTGTGTTTACGAAATATTGAACGTAACCAGCTATTATCTGCATCTAAATCATGCAAGTTGAATTGATGTAGATTACTGATACTCCATCTATCTAACAACTTATTTACGATACTATCAAAGTCGATATGTCCCGAGCCTCTATTACAATTGGCCGACAAGGCTAAGTTTTTGTAAAACAGAGACCATTGTTCATAGCTAGGAGATGGTAAAGGCGGTAAGGTTAACAACTCTAGGGCTTTATGGGTGACAAAAATATCTGTTTCGGATGCATTGGTTTGAACGATAGCAGCATTATCTTCAAAATTGGCTGAAACATATGAATGTCGTGCACTAGGACGAAAATCAAGCTCAGACTCAATTAGAGTGCCATGTTTAAGGCAGCAATTCACTCCCTGTATTTGCCACAGTCTTGACCAGTAACACTCACCTAAAACTTCTAGCTGTTTTTTAAAACAAGAGGGGCAATAGCGCACTTTTTTAGGTGTGGGTACGCTGGAAGCGTTTAGTCCTACTGCTAGATGTACGGAACCGCGTGACTCTTCTTTCATCCATGCTAAGCACTGTCTACGTCTACCTTCAGGAATAAATGATGCATAAATAGGAAATAGGGTATGGCTATAGATTAAGGTTTCTATTTTGTATTGATGGCTACGATATAACTTTACGATAGAGGATACCTGGTTAGGTAAATCAATTGTGGCAATGACTTTTCGATTATCAAAAACCTCATCAAGTAGCTGTTTTGGGCTCGTAATGCCAGCTCTGACACCAGCTCTAGCAATGACACTATAGATCAGTTCATTTTTATACAGCATGGGAAAGTTAAGCATTTTAGATAGCTTCTAACCATTTATTAAAGTCGAAGACTACCGTTTTATGATTACTCTTCAAGTAGTCATAAAATGGTAGTGATTCAGACTTTTGGCTGTATAGGAATCTAAGGTCATTGTTATCAAGTTTTTGCCAATCATTTTTCCTGATAAGTTTTGATTTTTGCGCTTTTATAATATTACTGTGATTGCTTCCATTTGGTATTGAGGGACTAGCCTGTAAATCCTTTAACTGTTGAGCTGCCATGACAAGGAGTTGTAGTGTCTCAGTATTAGGGTGTGTTGCTACGATTTGTGTTACTACAGTAGGAAGTAGCTCTGAATCACACCCTGTATCCTTGAGTAAACGATGCAATCTGATGCTTGATTCATCACCCTGATAAATAGTCTCATCGTCTATATCATCTAACTTTTCATTAATACGCTGCTGGAACTGTAGTATTTTTTGATCAACTTCTGGAGTGACAAGATCTGAATACTGTGCGATACGGTCAGGGATCCCTGACTGTAGGGCTTTTATCATTGGATGAATCGGTTTCAGGTCTTCTTCATAGGTTGTTTGTAATACTCTGACTGTAATTTTCTCAATGCCAGATTCTATTGCTCTAAATTGAGCTAATACAAATATTTTTACGACAATGTCTAAAATACCTTGTGATAATTCATACCATACATCACGTATTTCCTTGGATAACTCAGTGTCAGCCCGGTTTAGCCATTGATATTTCCATAGCGTATTTGTAAATGAATGCCATTCCTGAGAGGTATGTTTACAGCTTCCTTGTTTCATTTGTTCCCAAAATACAGAACCCATTCCAGCACCACGTCTAGCAGAACGAAAGTCTTCATCAAATATAAAACGGGCTTTAGGTGTACCGATCATAACGACTGGTAGATTGATAGTATTAACTAGCGTCACAAAAAAATTCAACATTTTCTCGCTACCACCAGATTTACTAATACTTAAATGTTGGATTTCATCGATAATCAGTAAGCCAATAGCATGATGGTTCGCCAGCTGCCCCATTAAACTCATTAGTGTTTCAATACTGTTCCTTTTTTGACCATATCGTTTTTCGTAGTTTGTGCTCAATGCCTTATCAATAGCACGAAAAAAATGTAGGCAGAGACTTTTTAGAGAACCATCGTGTGGACAATCTATTTTTAAGTATACGATTTGAGTGAAGTTATGTTTTGTATGGTAGATACATTGGGGGTAGGTATTAAGAATACGACTGATTGTGGTAGTTTTTCCACTTCCTGAGCAACCTATAAAAGCTAGGCTGCTAGCTGTAGATTCTAGAGGACCATACTGAAAGCTGTCTGCTTCACCATCTTTAACTCTTCTATAACCTTCTTGTAGAGACTGAGCTAGGTTACCACCATGTAAATTCCTTCCCACATAACCTTCACGTAGCATAATGGAAAGTTTGCTTTCTAATTGAATATGTCGAATAATTGGCTGAAAAAAATTATTCATCAGTCCTACGAGTAAGTGGGCTCTCCTAGTAGGACTTGCATTTTTATCTGAATATAAGATATCAACACGACTTCTAAGTGTCTCAATAACAGCTTTCGGTTCAGCGATAGGAGGTAGTGCTTCAATGAATGGGTTATCGTTATATCTAGGTATATCTGTTTTTCTATAGTCAGCCACAACAGTGTTTACAGATATCATATCATTCGTCCTCAAATAACAGCGATGTATAAGTCGGGTTGCTTAGAGCAAGCTCTTCATCAGACAGTTCATTTTCAGACTCACTCTTCATTATTTTTAAATGAGATTTTTTATTTGTTTGATGGAATTGTCTCCGTTGATGGCGTTCTGAATCTTTTTCTACATCTCGATTACTTCTGATTTTTGAGATTCGGGAGTGATTAGATTCATTACTGTTATTCTTTTTAATCTCAGAATCTTTTAGAATAGCCTTTATTTCATCTTCTAAGTCTATTAAAGCAATTCTGCTTTTCATTTCTTGTTTTGCATTAGCTACTTTTTGTATTTTTTGAACCTGCCATACCTCCCACCAACTACAGTTTTTGAACTCCCTTGAGCGATCTGCAAGTGTTCCAATCCAGTAATTAAGACTATTATCCTCATAAAAAATATAAATTTTTGAGGCATCAATTAAATCATATCCTACCTGAATAGATCTAGGTCTTTTAATAGTACCTTTGCGATGTAGCCAGCCATGTTGCATTATCTCAGAGCATGTATAGTAAACACCAAACAACTTTATACCTAAGTTCGAGATAGTTGCTGTATGTCGTGGTAATAAGGCTACATGAATGCTATCTGCATCGACAGCTCTTAGTTGACCAGTTCTATTTTGCAATCCCCAGTTCCATATCTTAATTGGTATAAGCGGCATATCTGGAGGCATATCAGCCTCTCTATCATAGCTAGCTAATAGATGAGACTTATTATGTATAATTATTGAATTTATGATGATTTGAGTAAAATCTGTAATAGTTAAAGTGGCATCTATGCGATAGTCGTGTCCACCTTTTCGTACTTCTTTTATACCCTGTACTACTCCCATTTTGGTCGTATGAGGTTTAAATTTTGCTTGAATAGTATGGAAGTATCTTTCAACGATACCCTTCAAATCACCTCGATAAGCGGGCGTATTTTCAATTCTTACTGAAAAGCTCTTCTCAAGCGTTTCAATTTGAGAGCTTAGTAACTCTCCTCTATCGGCAAGTATCGATTCAGGTAAGCCGATGCATGGCCAATCCTCTAAAGAAATATCTATACCAAACTTTTTGCATATACTTGTTTTATCACAGACGGCTGTTTTTATTGCTTGTACGCTTGTTACATAGGATGGGTTTTCAAATCCTATATAAAAACCTGCCACCATTCTGGAAAACACATCTGCTACCAAATAAACAATTGGTCTACCAACGATGCTAGCTCTATCAGAGTCAGATAATAGATAAATGTCAGCTATGGTTGCATCAATTTCATACTTTGAACCAGGGCCTAGAATATGCGTATTTACTGTTGAGTGTAGCGGGCGTATGTCTTTATTAAATATCTTATTATTAGTGCGGCTTCTGAGCTTTTCTAATGTATTAAACTTAGTATCGTAATGATATTTAAATTGCCAGATAGTAGGGATTTCTGTGTCGTCAATTTGAGGATATTTAGAACGATAAATTGATTGAAACTTACGATATGCATAGCCTATCGTATGCTTACTCTGATTTAGTAAATGACGATTAATAACTAAATTAAATAACCTTGCAATTTCATCAGTTATTATCATACCTTTGCCATCGCTATAAATACGAGGTCGGCCAAGCTTCTTCTTTATTTGACGTTCTTTGCCATCTTTACGCTTATTTGTGCGCACAGGCAGTAGAGCATTAGGAGTTTGTCCTCTCTGCCAATAATTCCTTAGTAAGCGATATAAAGTTTGTTTAGTAGTTTTATTTTGAGCTAAGACATCATTAATTAATGGGCCTCTAACGTTTGCCTCATAGTGATCTGGGTTTAATATTATGGGAGATATTAATGCATAATTATTATCTCGCTTAATTGCTCGTGATGAGGCGCTAGGTTCATTAGTCAAACGTAAATTCTCATAAGGATCCTGGGTCAGTATACAAGCCTCCTCTTCAATGAGTACATTCAAGCTTAATCGGTCTATAAACTCTGGCAAGGCAGATTTGTCATCAATATTAATCCAAATATATCCAGATATTATTTCACTCAATAACCTGAATTTCGTTTGCTTATAGTCATAAACATCATTGATTCGAAGCATGTTTGAGCTCCCTGTCTATGTAATTAGAATAAACCTTATCTACTATGGATAGTTCAGCACAAACGATCTTTCGGTAATCTTTTCGTATATCAAAGCTGATATAACCGTGGGCTATTAAATTCTTTAGTTTGCCTAATGCTGTACCAAGAGGGTGGTCGTAAGAAGAGTCAATTTTCTTACAAAAATCTATGATTTTTAGAGTAGGGCTTTCAATAATCTGTTCTGAATAGAAAGTGAAATCGTTTTTTTCAATAGTAATCAGATAAGTATTCTTAGAGGGGTACAACCATTTTATATTGTCAGTTACAGCTCTAGGAATGTCTTTTTCAGTAATGATTTTGAAATCCACATCTTTTTGTTCCCAGTATCTGCGCTCTAATTCTAACTTTTCTATAGTTCTATTATCATCTAAATGATTGCTATATTTAGCTTGGAGCGCTAATTGAGACGTTACTGAGTTAATGTTTTTAGATATGACGTAAAAGTCAGTAGTCATTATTTTAAGCTCACCTTTTTGAGATGGATGTTTAATTCCTACATCATCAGCAATTTGCTTAGTTATGTTGATATCTAAAGGGAACTGCTCTTGTATATCCTCAGTACTACTTTGCCACTCGAAAAGTAAAAATACTGCAAGCTCAAGATCAGAGAGTAGGTGATGTGTTCGTTTAGTCTTATGGCCAAAGACACGATGAGATCTTCCAAGTGAGGATATATCAGCTACTTTGATAAATGGCTGATAATCTTTCGAAGACTCAGTTGTTGTAGATCCTTTTCTATTTCTGTTATTCACAAAAAAATCCTTTGCCATCTCGTTAATACAAGATAGCAAAGGATCAATCATCATACAATAGTATGATAGGTAATTAATCAGTATGATAAGTAATTACTTGGTATGATAAGTAATTACTCAATGACATCAGGTTAGTGTAGAGTAGTTTTTCTTATTCTACCGTGACTGATTTTGCCAAATTGCGTGGCTGGTCGACATCTGTGCCACGCAGTACTGCTACATGGTATGACAACAACTGAACAGGCACGCTGTAGACGATAGGGGCAAGCGTCTCGCAAACATCGGGCACATATACTAAGTGCAGTCTATCTTCCGCGACCATTTGACTGGCTTCGCTAGCAAATACAAATAGCTCACCATGACGCGCATGCACTTCTTGCATGTTGGCTTTTAATTTATCAAACATACTGTCTTTGGGCGCTAGTACGACGATTGGCATGTCTTTATCGACCAATGCTAATGGACCGTGTTTGAGTTCACCTGCCGCATAACCTTCTGCATGAATGTAAGAAATTTCTTTTAGCTTTAATGCTCCTTCTAGCGCAATCGGGAACTGTAACCCGCGACCTAAGAATAGACAGCTTTTCTTATCTTCAAAGCTTTCACTCATGGTCTTGATAGGAGCATCAAGGTTTAAGCTGGCGTAGAGTTGTCCTGGTAATTGATGTAACTCACTTAATAACGTATTTAAGTGGTCGTCAGTCATGCGCTGCTGCGTGACGCCAACTTTTAATATCAATAGTATCAAAGCCACAAGCTGAGTGGTAAATGCTTTGGTAGAGGCGACGCCAATCTCAGGCCCTGCCAATGTTGGCAAGAAAATGTCTGTTTCGCGTACCAGCGATGACGTCGGTACATTACATAATGCCAAGCTGACTAAGCCTGCTGGTGTTTGCTTCTGGATATCACGTAACGCTGATAAGGTGTCGGCCGTTTCACCAGATTGAGAAATACAGATGACCAAAGTATTATCGACAACGACAGGATTGCGATAGCGGAATTCGCTGGCAACCTCGACGGAACAAGGTATACGAATAAGGCTCTCAAACCAGTATTTTGCGACCATACCAGCGTGATAACTGGTACCACAAGCAATGACTTGTACATGACGAACACCTGATAACAGTGTCTCATGACGCTGTAAAAAATCGTCGCGTAGTTTGGTGGTTTCACCATTATCCAAAGCCATCTCTATCGTACGAGCGACGGCATCTGGCTGCTCGTAAATTTCTTTGAGCATATAATGTTTGAACTCGCCTTTATCGGCATTGTGCTGGGTTGCATCAATTTCATGTATCTGACGTTGGACTTCAACACCATCTGCATAAACTTGAATGTTATTACGAGTTAATTTGGCGATATCACCTTCTTCTAGGTACATAAAGCGGTTAGTCACCGGCAGCAACGCCAACTGATCTGATGCGATAAAGTTCTCACCGATACCGACACCAATCACTAAAGGTGAGCCTAGACGTACAGTAATGAGCTCATCAGGGCAATCTACGTGGACGATACCCAATGCAAAAGCACCGTGCAATAACGGGATAATGGTGCGGACCGCTTCTAATAAGTCAGGTGTCTTTTTGTAGATATCATGGATTAGATGCGCCACAACTTCAGTATCTGTCTGTGAAGTAAATACGTAGCCTTTGGCTATTAACTCTTCTTTCAGCTCAGCGTAGTTTTCGACGATACCATTGTGCACGACCGCAATTTTGCCTGATACGTGTGGGTGCGCATTACGCTGTGCTGGCTCACCATGAGTTGCCCAGCGCGTATGAGCAATACCGATATGGCCATCAAAAAACTCTGGGTTGATAGCAACGGCATTAACCAGTGCCTGTACTTTACCCACTTGGCGCTCACGGTGTAGTTCATCATCACGAATAACCGTCAGGCCAGCTGAGTCATAGCCGCGATATTCTAAACGCTTTAGGCCTTCAAGTAAGATATTAGCGATATTTCGCTCAGCAACGGCGCCTACAATTCCACACATGGCTATTCCTTAGATTCAATTTTTAGTAGTTCAATATATAATGGTGCAAGATCAAAAAATTTGGTTGGTCATTAATGATGAATCATCAAACGACAAATATAGTGAAGCAGCACCACAAAGGTTGCCGCACTGCTTAAATTGGTTCAAGAATGACTGAGGTTGGCTAAACCACCAATGAGCAATTATTTTTTAATGGGTCTTTGAAAGTCATTTTTTTGTACTTGACGCGCACGACCAAACGCTAAGGCACTACGATCAACGTCTTTGGTAATCACAGAACCAGCGGCAACGGTAGCAGTATCGCCAATAGTCACTGGCGCGACTAAGCTAGCATTAGAGCCGATAAACGCATTGTCTTCAATGATGGTTTGCGATTTATTAGCACCGTCATAGTTACAAGTAATGACACCAGCACCGATATTAACGCCTGTACCGACAGTCGCATCGCCGACGTAGCTTAAGTGATTTACTTTACTGCCTTTGCCGATAGTCGATTTCTTAATTTCGACAAAGTTACCAACTTTGCTGTTATCAGATAGTACGGTATCAGGACGCAAGTGCGCAAAAGGCCCGATATCAACACCAGCACCGATATCAGCGCGATCGATCACGCAATACGGTTTGATATAGCAGGCATTACCAATCTTGGCATTTTTAATAATACAGCCCGCTTCGATATAGACGTTGTCACCTAAGGTACAGTCACCTTCAAACACCACATTAACGTCAATAAACACGTCTTGACCAGCGCTTAACGTACCACGGATATCGACACGAGTAGGGTCGGCAAACTGTACGCCAGCTTCTTGTAAGTCAGCAACTAGCTTACGTTGCCAAGTGCGTTCTAGACTAGCAAGCTGTTGGCGATTATTAACTCCTTCAATCTCAAACGTATGCTCAGGCTCAATCGCTGCGATAGTAATACCATCGGCAACTGCCATTTTGACGATATCCGTCAGATAATATTCTTGCTGTGCATTATCGTTAGAGAGCTCAGGTAAATATTTGTGCAGTAGCGCATTGTCGACACAGTAAATACCGCTATTAATTTCTCTAATGCTTTGCTCTTCAGCATCAGCATCTTTTTGTTCAACGATGGCTTCAATATTACCCGCTTGGTCACGCTTAATCCGACCCAATCCAAACGGATTATCGACCGTCAGCGTCAGCATCGACATACCATTAGTATTGGCAGTTTTTAATGCCGTTAGCGTTTGACAGCTGACCAATGGCACATCACCGTAAAGAATGAGACTTTGTCCTGACTTGGGTAAATCAGACAGTGTCACCTTGACCGCATGGCCAGTTCCCAATTGCTCAGTTTGAGCAACCCAAGTAATCGATGCTTGTGTATATTGATTGGTAATCTCTGACTTTACTTGATCACCACCAAAGCCATGAACAATGATGGTTTCATTAACAGTGAGCTGATGACAAGTATCTAGCACATGACCTAATAAAGACTTCCCAGCCAAGGTCTGCAATACCTTTGGCTTTGCTGATTGCATACGTGTGCCTTTACCGGCAGCTAAAATAATTACAGAAAGAGGAGATGTCATAATAGGCTCGCAAATGTAACAAAATATAAGATTGGATTATAGCGCAAATGTTCATTTATAAAAACGCTGTGATGTGCAGGCTTTGTAATACAACCTGCTGACAATAAATCAATCATCTATGCAAGAGAGTAGCGTTCAAATTGATAACGTTGCTAGGCTAAGCGGTTATAGAGTAGTTAGCACAGTATCGAAGTAGTTAAGGTAACTTATAACAGCACACCAAACATAACCGCTACCCATACTACTGCTGCCATGATACCGGCGATGATGTCATCAAGCATAATACCTAACCCACCAGCGACCCTTTTGTCTACCCAGCCAATCGGTGGCGGCTTTAAAATATCAAATACGCGAAATAGGATAAAGGCGGTCGGTAGCCAGCCCCAAAACATAGGCATCATCATTAACGACAATGTGTTTTCAGGCTTAGGAAATAAATAAGACAAAATGTAAGATAACGGTAATAAGGTAATCCACATGCCTGCCCATTCATCCCACACAATATGTGGATCATCGTGCACCTTCATTAATTCAGAAGTACGCCCACAGATCCAGATACCAACCAAACAAGATAAAATAGTCAGCAGTAAAAAAGGAATAAAACCTAGACTCATGAGGGGCACGCCCACAATCAGCCCGCCAACGGTACCCCAAGTGCCAGGTGCACGGCGTGGCAGACCACTACCTAAACCTAGCCCAAGCCAATAAACCACACGGTCAAGCATGCTGGCACCGACTGGTAATGGTGGGCAGTCATTTGCTTTACGGATGTCAGGCTTAGATAAGTCGTGATCAGTCATGGATTAGCCTGTAAAGTGTTGGTAACCAGTAAGATTGGGCCACGTTAAAAACGGTGCGGGCTGAGTTGGCGTCACTGGCTGATTTTGATAAAACAGTTCAAGACGTGAGTTATCAGCAGACTTGGTATTTGTCGCTATAGGATCTGATAGTGCAATTACCTCGCCGATACAAGTGACAGGTGTGTTGCCTATAGGCGGTTTGATATGAGCAGGTAAGGTAAATGCCAGTTCATAATCATCGCCGCCCGCTAGTTGACCTAACAAACGATTAGACAAATCGACAGTAGACAATGATTCGCTACTCGGTAGCTTATCTAAATGGATGCGCATGCCGACAGAGCTTTGCTGACAGATATGACCAAGATCTTGATAAAGACCGTCGGAGATATCTATCATCGCTGTTGCACCCATCTTTGCCAATGCTGCACCTAGCGCAATACGCGGCGTCGGCATATGTAGACGATGTGCTAACTCGATACCTTGTGCGCTGTCAGGATGCTGTAAGGCGAAAGCGGCATCACCAAGTGTGCCTGAGACATAAACCTTATCACCCACTTGTGCACCTGAGCGGTAAATGGCAGGTATATCTGCAGTCAGCAACCCTTGTGCGCTGATACTAAGTACTAAGCGCTCACTGCGTGTCGTATCACCACCGATCAGCGTCACGCCAAACAGCTGGCAAGCATGAAACAGCCCTTTGGCAAACTCAGTGAGCCATTCGTAATTTGCTAGACGTTCAGGTAGTGCCAGCGCTAGCATAATGCTATGCGGCGTCGCACCCATAGCAGCAATGTCTGAGACATTAACAGCTACGGCTTTATAGCCAATCGCAAATGCTAATTCGTCAACTCTTTGCCAATCAGCATGAAAGTGACGACCTTGAACCAGTGTATCAATACAGCTAACCAAACGTGATCCTACTGGCAATGCCATCACAGCCGCGTCGTCACCGATACCTTTTTCGATACCAGTTAATGGCGCATGCGTGGCCTGCATCTGTGAGAATATACGCTCAATCAGCTCAAACTCGTTCATGGTTAGTCTTTGGTATCGTTAGCGTTTTTCTTGCTCGCCTTAAAGTCACTGATATTTGCACTGGCTTTACTGGCACTACTGCGTTTGACGTTAGCTTTGTTAGCACTAATACGCGGCTTATTTGATGCAGTCGGCTCATCGACGATAGCGCTTTCTATTTCAGCAGCAGTTTCGATATTATCGGCTGAACTTACTTCAGGCTGTTTAGCCGCCGCTTTTTGTGACGTACGTAGATTGGCATTAGTATCTGCTTGCACTTCGACTGCGCGCAGCTCACCAGCCATTTTATCCAGTACCGCATTAATCAATTTATGAGCATCAGTCGCCCCAAAGTGATTATTTAGCTTCATCGCTTCATCAAGCACGACTTTATAAGGAATCTCTACACGGTTTTGTAGCTCATACGCGCCAATCAACAAGATAGCGTGTTCAACCGTATCTAGCTTATCAACCTCACGATCGAGATGCTGACTGATAAGCGCATCGAGTGCTTCAATCTGCTCTGGGATGTCGCGCATCATTTCATGATAATAACCGATATGGACGGTATGCATGGCATTGGTTGCACGCGTGCGAGCAGCAATATCGTGCGGAGCATTGGCTTTCCAGCCAAGCTTGCCATCTACATCAAAGCGGCGATCAGTAACGAGCCATTCGTATAGGCCCTGCATCGCAAAGCGACGTGCCTTACGGATAGCAGTGTGACTGGTCTTGTAAGAAGACTCACTCATATCGAATGTTTGATCACCCGCACTACTGCTCGCTATACGGGTAGCCTCAGCTTGTCCATCATTGGCTTGTGCGGTTTTCGCAGCGCTAATAGCGCGCTTGAGTTGGTCAGTCATAGGGGGTCTGTACCTAAATTTTTGAGATGATACCCAGTCAAAATATAAATGAACAAAGTAGCTTTTTAGCTTTGTTTATTCAAAATTTCAAAGGGTATAGAAATACGGCGAAAATTCAAAAAATAGCCAATTGTTTTGATAGCTGGCTAGTGCTATGAGGTGCTGTTATTACTAAATAGCAGCACCAGTTAAACTAATAAATTTGAGCTTTAAAGCTTACGCTTCATCGATATCATCAATATCTAGCTGTGACAAAACAGCGATCATTTCTAGTACAACCATCGCAGCTTCAGAGCCTTTGTTACCAGCTTTAGTACCAGAGCGCTCGATAGCTTGCTCGATGCTATCAGTAGTGATGATACCGTTAGCAACAGGGATATTATAATCCATTGCAACAGCGCTCAAACCTTTGGCAGATTCGCTAGCTACAATATCAAAATGCGGCGTGCTGCCACGGATGATTGCACCCAGTGCCACAATCGCGTCAAAACGATCTGACTCAGCAGCACGTTGGGCAACAAGTGGTAGCTCAAATGCGCCAGGCACACGAATAACAGTAATGTTGCTACCCAGTACGCCATGACGGAGTAGGGCATCGATTGCACCATCGACTAATGACTCAACGACAAAACCGTTAAAACGACCAACAACGATACCAATGCGAGCATCAGCGTTTTGATGTAGGTTACCATCGATATGAGTCACGTCGTTGCGCTGCTGTTGTAAGTTCGACATAAAAAATCCTTTGCTTAATAAGCGTTCAATTGAAATATAGGCGTCAATAAATAGCTAAATAGTCTGATGCGTTCAATCGACTCGGTCGCCTATTATTTTGGCGTTGCCTTAGTTAATTGAACGAAAATAAATGGTTAGCGCTATGATAGCATTTTTTTGGGTTTTATTTGTATATTACGAGCGTGCTAAAGACGCATCTGTATTCCTTGCGCTGCCATATACTCTTTGGCCTCCAATACCGTGTACTCACCGAAGTGAAAAATACTGGCGGCAAGTACGGCATCTACGCCGCCTTCTAGTACGCCTTCTGCTAAATGTTGCAGGTTACCGACGCCGCCTGAGGCAATAACTGGTACATTAACACGGCTCGTAATTTGCTGCATCAGCGCCAAATCATAGCCTTTTTTGGTGCCATCACCGTCCATTGAGGTGACCAGTAGTTCACCAGCGCCCAACTCTGCCATTTTGCTCGCCCAAGCAACGGCATCGATACCCGTTGGTTTACGGCCACCATGAGTGAAAATCTCCCAACGTGGCACGACAACACCATCGACATTGATATCAGCGACACGTTTGGCATCGATGGCAACGACGATACACTGATTACCAAATTTCTGCGCGGCTTCACCAACGAACTCCGGCGTAAATACAGCTGCTGAGTTAATCGCCACTTTATCCGCGCCAGCATTGAGTAAATTGCGGATATCAGCGATTTTTCGAACGCCGCCGCCAACAGTCAGCGGAACGAATACCGTTTCTGCCATGCGCTCAACAGTATGATAAGTGGTATCGCGCTCATCATTGGTCGCAGTAATATCCAAAAAAGTAATCTCATCAGCGCCTTGCTCGTTGTAACGTTTGGCTACTTCAACAGGATCGCCTGCGTCTTTGATATCAACAAACTGAACACCTTTGACCACGCGGCCATTGTCTACGTCAAGACAGGGAATAATACGTTTTGCTAGCATAAAACCGCCTATTAATTCGCGCAAGAATACAAAGATACATCACATAAAATGCTATGATACGCGTAACTATTTTACAAAACAAATGCAAAGGGTGCTTATGTGTCAACTGCTTGGCATGAACAGTAAAAATCCTGCTGATATCGGTTTCTCTTTTGCTGGTTTTCGGGCTCGTGGTGGCCTTACAGACGATCATGTTGACGGTTTTGGCATCGCTTATTTTGAGCCAACGGGACTGCGTTTGTACTGTGATAATCGCGCAGCGATGGACTCTCCACTTGCTGAATTGGTCAGTCAAACCCGAGTAAAAGCTGACAATACTATTGTCCATATACGCAAATCAGATGATCAATTACTCAGTAATGCTCATCCTTTTACGCGTGAGATTTGGGGTGAGGCTTGGGTGTTTTCTCATAACGGTAAAATGACCATCGAAGAAGCAGACGATAGTGACCCTATCAAGCAGGGCAAGTCACATCACTATTGTCCAGTAGGTGACACTGATTCGGAGTTTGCGTTTTGTTATTTGCTTAATCAGTTGAAAGACCAATTTGAGTACAAGCCTGATGCGCGGACATTGTATGAGTTCTTGACCGTGCAATGCCGTTTTTTGGCAAAATATGGATTGTTTAATTGTTTGATGTCCAATGGTGAGTGGATGCTTGGTTATGCCAATACGTTATTATTTCATGTGACCCGTCAAGCACCATTTGGTTCAGCAGCTCTCATTGATGTGGATGTGACGATGGACTTTGAGACCGTTAACGAGACAGATGATGTCATGACAGTGCTCGCTACTACCCCGCTTACCAGTGATGAAAACTGGCAACAGCTGGCCGTTGATGAGTGCATTATTTTTGCAGATGGGCATGTGGTTTATCAAGATGTTCCTAATTCCCCTGTTTATTTATCGATTGAAGAGGGTTTGAAGATTGCAAAAAATGCCTAGCCTATGTGTTAGCTGATTTATTAAGTAGTTGTCTTAATGAGTCGTTATTTTGCTAAGTGGCTACTTTTATCAATAACAGTATCGGCCACGTTGTAGAGCTTAGCTGGTTGACAAAATATCCTAACGATATTTAAAGTTTGCTTATCGGCGACGTAATGGTCACTATTATTGTCTGCCGCCACATTTATTATTACCCAAATTGAATTTATTATTTCACCTACTACTTCTACCATTTAACCGTCATAAGTGAGATGTCATGTCCGTCTATACCCAGTTAACCGATGATCAGTTTGCCGCCTTTTGCCAAAGCTTTGGCGTGTCTTTTGCCCGTGCGATTCCGATCACTCAAGGTATTAAAAACTCAAACTGGTTTATTCAAACGACTGACGATGTAGATGGTACATACTCTTACGTGTTCACGTTGTTTGAAGAGCGTCCGCCCGCTGATATCGAAAAAATGGCCGTTATTCTTAATCAGTTAAATGGCAAACTGCCAGTTGCCGCGCCGCTAGCCGTTATTGAATCAAATGGTTCGCAAATGAATGGTGATGATAAGCGCTATGTTATCCATTATGAAGACAAAGCGATTACGCTAGTACCGTGTCTAGCAGGCTCACATCCGGATCAAACCACGCAAGCGATGTGTCATGATATTGGCGCGGCATTAGCAATGCTGCATGAAACGCTACAAGCACTACAACCAAGTGAGCAGTATGGCGTGCCTCTGTACCCATGGGCAGATGTGCGCGACCGTGAAATGCAGTTCATGCCAGGTGACGAAGCTAAGCTGATGAGCGATATCTGGCGCTCTTATTCAGAATTGCCATTGGCAACCTTGCCAAAAGGCCTATGCCATTTAGATATGTTTGCTGACAATACCTTATGGAATCTGCAAAAAGGTGAAGCGCGTCTGACAGGTCTATTAGACTTTACCGAAGTCAGCGTTGAGCATTACGTGATGGATATTGCCATTACCATAAATGATTTTTGTACTACGTGGGGCGTTGCAGAGCAAGGCGAATCCGTTAACTTTGATCGCAGTAAAATGGCGGCGTTCTTACAAGGTTATGAATCGATACGCCCGCTAAACAGTGATGAAAAGCGTGCACTACCTGTTATGCTAGCAAAGGCCGCGGTGATTTTCTGGTTGTTACGTTTAAACGTGATTCACTATAATCGTACCGAAGGCCGTACGGGTGATAACATCATGGTCAAAAACCCTGACTTAATGAAACGTCTGGCCGCTTATCATTGGGCGCATGTTGAAAAGTCGCAAAATACCGTATTTGTACTATTAAGCAAACCAGATAATCAAATAGTTGGTGTATTTAGCAGTATTACTCAAGCTGATCAAGCGCAGGAAAAATTAAATAGTAGTGAGTTTGCAATCAAAGAATATACGCTAGATCAATTGTCTTAAGCATTGCCTATTCATTTATTCTAGTACCAATGCTAGTACTAATTTTAGCACCGAAACCTTAGAGGCGACCCCATGACCGATCAAGTTGATAACTGGCACAAACTGGCGCGCTACGATACCAATATGCAAGGTGAGCTGCACGCCAACCTACTACGTAATAACGGCATTACCGTATCCTTGCAGCCGCTTAGCGCTATCCCTGGTATGAACTCGGGTATCGTTCTCTGGGTAGAAAGTGCTGATCTGGCAGAAGCTCAGCGCATTTTGGATACCATCCCAACTGATGGGGCGGCCTTACTAGATGAAATGAGTGATGCTGACTTTGATGCGCTATCTACCGCTCAAAGTAACGCTCCCCAAGGCAACCTGACAGTAAATGATGAACCGATCATAAACGATGATTCGCTTAATAATAACAATGGCGGTAACGATTAAATGTGTCAACTCTTAGGAATGAACTGTAATACCCCAACGGATATTGGCTTTAGCTTCGCAGGGTTTCGCAAGCGCGGCGGTATGACGGACAGTCATGAAGATGGCTTTGGTATTGCCTTTTTCGAGCGCAGCGAATGCAGCAATAATGACAAAACCAACGATGAGACGGCAAATGACTCAACGGGTTTGCGTTTGTTTCATGATAATCGTCCAAGCCATCTGTCGCCAGTCGCTGACTTGGTCAATAACTATCCAATCAAAGCCATGAACGTCATTGCGCATATTCGTAAGGCGACACAAGGGCAGAACTGCTTGGCAAACACCCATCCATTCGTCCGTGAAGTATGGGGCGAGCAGTGGGTATTTGCTCATAATGGGCAGATGAATAGCGAATTTATCAAACGCTGCCAGCGCTTGCAAGATAACGGCAACGCCTCACACTGTCAGCCAGTCGGTTCAACTGATTCTGAAATGGCATTCTGTTATTTGGTCAATCGTCTAAAAAGCAGCTTTAAGTCGCGTCCTGATGACAAAACGCTGTTTAATTTTTTGACCACACAGTGTCGCTATCTCTCTGCCAATGGGTTATTTAATTGCTTAATATCGAATGGCAGGTGGCAACTGGCTTATGCGGGTAGCTTGCTGTTTTATCTCACACGTAAAGCGCCATTTGGTGAAGCGAAACTCGCTGATGATGATATGGCGATTAACTTTGGTGATGTGACTACAGACACGGATAAAGTCACTATTTTAGTCACTGTGCCATTAACTGAAAATGAGAAATGGCAACAGTTGGCGGTCAATGAATGCTTAATCTTTCAAGATGGTGATGTCATTTATAAAGATAGCCCAAGCCAGCGCAAGTTTTTGACAGTGGACGAAGGCATTGCGATTGCACGAGCCGTTGGGGCGAGTGTTTAGGGAGCGATAATTAATGTTGTTTAAATAAAACTCCCACAACACCGCTTAAACTTCTCCCCAGAACCACAAATACACGGTTGCTTTTGGCTAACAGTCATCGCAATCGTCGGATCTAAGAAATACCAGCGCACATCGTTATTAGCCTTGTCTTTTACCTTTACAAAGGTGGACAGCTCATGATGCGCCTGTGTTTTTTCTGCTAAATCACTGGCTGTTTCCTCAGGACTTTTAAAATAAGCCTTAAACTCAACCTGTGCATGACGTTTACCGAGTTTTGGCGTGTGCTCTACAATCTCTAATCCTGCCCAATCTGTCTCTTTTGCCCAACTTTCAATCGCTGCAACATTAAGTAGTGCTTGCTGAGCAGGTACTGTGGTCTTGACGATATACTCTGGTTTCACGAGTACAAACGCACTATAGCGCGTACGCATGAGCCGTTCGGCTGTCTCCGCTTTTATACCATCTGCTTCGTCAACCTCATCATTATAAAAAGCAGCATTATAAAAAGCATAATGATAAGGCTGGCAGCAGTTTTGATAGGATAGCGGAGCGTTTGCCGTCTCTGCTGTTAGATTGATTTGGCAAGGGCAAGTATCTGGGTAAGGTTGCATGTTTTACTCTAATTTTTGTTTGGGCTTATTCGTTTAGGCTCAGTGGTCTTTTGATAACTTTATTGCAGCATGCTTTTTATTAATTCTGGCAATATACCAACTTTGAGCTGCGCCCATGCAGAAGGGTCACTTAGTCGTGACCAAAACATCTCAAAAGGTGGGACGGCATACACCAGTAGCGCAAGGATAGTGTATAAAAGCAAATACCACCATTTGTCTTTTGGCTGATAAAACTTCATCGCCGTGCCCGATGAGCGCTTCATTTTCATATTGGACAGATTGACGCTATACAGCTCGTCCAATGACAAATGCACCATCGCGCCACCAAATAAAAACAGCCCATAAAACCAACTGGTTGTCAGCGGTAGGTGCAAGCCATAATAGCTTAAACAGGTCAGACCCAATCCCAGTATTGCCATATAAGGCACAGAGTGGATGACGCCGCGATGCACCGTCATAGTAGTAAAAATATGAAAAACGACGTAGCGCATAAAACCGTAGCCTGCTAGCCACAATACTATCAATGCCAGTAAGCTCAAGTCACTACGCCAATGCATGACCAGACCAAAGGCAAATATGAACGAGGTAATATTAAAACCGAGCTTAATCGGTGTTGAATTATCAGAGTCCAAGTCTGGCAACAACCCGCCGATAGTACCAAGCGCCACGCACACCAAAAACCCTGAATCATCAATCAATCCAGCTTTATAAACCGTCAAACTCAGTGTGCCGCTGACCATAAAAGCGACATTTAAGTGGGTATTAAAATTTGCCATAAAACTCATTCATCCATAGCGCTCAAAAAGTCCTTTCGAGCGGCGCATCTAGCAGTAAAAAAGCGCACCATGATACCATAGACCGTCCATACGTCTAATAGAGATAGCCTGTAAGAGAGAGCTTCTATGCCTGCCAGTGATTTACCCGCCACACTTAACTCTGATACTCATACTAAGCAGCCGCCAGTAGTAGAAGGTCAGCTTGATAACAGCTTTGCTACCATTGATTGGCAAGTGCCGTGGTTGTCGCATATTACTCAATTGAGTTATATCAGCAACACGATTGAACGCCTTAGTCGCTCAGAACCGCAGAGGAATAGCTTAGATGGTTTAGGTAATTTGGGTGATTCAGAAAGTTTGGATAATGTGAAAAGTCTAAATAAGTACGATATAAATGCTTCTGACATCAATACGCCTGACACGATTGCTAAGGTCTTAAAAACGGCGATGGCGCAGCAGGCTGAATATTTGCAACAGCCGTTACCGCATACCAAACCTGCTCATGACCACAAATCTCAGACGCTACAATTCGTCTCTCAAGATGCATTGCCTGAAGGGGATGCCTATGAGCACTTTATCGGCACAACTGGCAATATCCCGACGCGTGATAACTTACATGACTTGTTTAATGGCAGTATTTGGCTGACCTTTCCGAAGACTAAAGCCATGCTGAACTATTACCATATGCTAGAAATCGCAAAGCAAGGCATCAGCGAGCATCGAGGGCGTGTGCGCGACACTATTACTGTGTTTGATGAGAATGGCGCAGTGCTAGTGACTTCTGATGCTAGTATCGGTGAGGCATTAGTCAATTTTGACTGGCAGGCAAGTTTGGTGAAACCACGTGCTAAATGGGACAACCCAACCCAGCCTGATGACAGTGCTCAAGCCGCAGTTTATATCTTTGGCCATGCATTGCTTGAGCAGTTGGTACACCCACGCAAACCTCTATGCGCTCACAGCATTATCATTCATGTTGCACAAGAATTCTTTACCTTATCGTTAGCTGGACGTATGAGCTATTTGGATGACAAAGTTGCTGAATACATGGATACATTATTGTCCGATGATGACGTCAAACCGCGCCAGCTTGCGCCGCTACCGATTTTAGGGGTGCCGCATTTTTGGGCAGAGAATGCCAATACTGACTTTTATGAAGACAGCTACGTGTTTCGCAATGGACGACGTAAAAAAGACAAAAAATAAATAGAAAGGGATTGCTTAAACATAGCTCGCTAAACCGTTGTTACGTTTACGATTGTGCCACGATTCGACAACGTCCAGACGTTAACAAAGCCTTGTATGTTTGTTATGGTAAAAGGGAGTTTCTGTTAATCACTACAGATATGATTATCTCTTTTGTTAACAATGACTCATATTAGACAGTTTTGCGAAACTGCAGTATTGATTTAAGACAGATCAATCATTTATTGAGCCACCAGTCATACATAAACTTATAATAATTTATGTTCAGGATTTATAACAACGATAAGGAAGCTATCATGAGTGATATTTTTGATGTAAAAGACACCCTTTCGGTTGCTGGTAAGGAACATGCCTACTACAGCCTGCCAAAGCTGACCGAAACTTATGAGCATATCAAGACACTACCATTTTGTATGAAAGTGGTATTAGAAAACTTATTGCGTAACGAAGATGGCGGCCAGTCGGTTGGTAAAAACCATATCGAAGCGGTTGCCAACTGGGATGCAGGGGCTGAGGCGTCAAAAGAAATCGCCTTTATGCCAGCGCGTGTGGTATTGCAGGATTTCACTGGTGTACCATCAGTAGTCGATTTGGCTGCGATGCGTGATGCAGTGGTCGAACTTGGCGGTAAGGCTGAGCAGATCAATCCGTTTATCCCTAGTGAGCTGGTCGTCGATCACTCTGTACAGGTCGATGCTTATGGCCGCGAAGATGCGCTAGATTTGAACGAAAAAATTGAATTTAAGCGTAACAATGAGCGCTATGAGTTTTTGCATTGGGGCAAGCAAGCCTTTGAAAACTTTGTCGTAGTACCGCCAGCGACAGGTATCGTGCATCAGGTTAACCTTGAGTATTTAGCCCGTGTTGTGATGGCAGCAGACGTCGATGGCGAGCTGACGGCTTATCCAGATACAGTGTTTGGTACAGACAGCCATACTACGATGATTAATGGTATTGGTGTGCTTGGTTGGGGTGTGGGCGGTATCGAAGCTGAAGCTGCAATGCTAGGTCAACCGTCATCGATGCTGATTCCACAAGTAGTCGGTTTTGAGCTAAAAGGCAAGCTAACTGAAGGCGTCACGGCGACCGATTTGGTATTACGTGTCGTTGAAATGCTGCGTGCACATGGCGTAGTGGGCAAGTTCGTCGAGTTTTATGGCGAAGGCTTACACAGTATGCCGCTAGCGGATCGCGCCACCATTGCCAATATGTCACCAGAGTATGGTGCGACTTGTGGTATTTTCCCAATTGACCAAATGGCGATTGATTACCTGCGTTTATCTGGCCGTGACGAAGAGCAGATTGAGCTGGTTGAAAAGTATGCCAAGGCGCAAGGCTTATGGCACGATGCCGATACACCAGCGGCGACTTATTCTAGTAAACTAGAGCTAGACTTATCTTCAGTACAGCCAGCATTGGCTGGTCCTAACTTGCCACAGCAGCGTATCAATCTGTCTGATATGCATGAAAAATTTGGCGAAACGCTAGAGAAGATGAATAAAGACCGCAAAGTAGAGGTACATGGCAAAATACGTTTCGATCAAGAGGGCGGTGAGCAAGAGCAAGCAGAAGATCTAGCGGCTGAACCAAAGATCGAAGTCGACACAAGAGATGATGATCTCAAGCATGCTCCAGCAAACAGTGTGTTTTCAAATGTTAGTATTGATGACAAGCAGCACAAATTGCGTGATGGCTCAGTCGTAATTGCTGCCATTACCTCTTGTACCAATACCTCAAACCCAGCAGTTATGATCGGTGCAGGTTTGGTTGCCAAAAAAGCGGCTGCAAAAGGCCTTAAAGCCAAACCTTGGGTTAAAACGTCATTGGCTCCTGGCTCTAAAGTTGTCACTGATTACTTAGAAAAAACCAACCTCATGGATGAGCTAGAAAAAACAGGCTTCTATCTTGTGGGTTATGGGTGTACCACCTGTATCGGTAACTCAGGACCACTTCCTGAAGCGATTGAAAAAGGTATTGAAGAGAACGACTTGGTTGCTGCTGCCGTACTGTCAGGTAACCGTAACTTTGAAGGTCGTATCCACTCACATGTGAAGGCCAGTTATTTGGCATCACCGCCGCTAGTAGTTGCCTATGCGTTGGCAGGTACAGTCGATATTGACTTAACAACACATCCACTAGCACAAGATCAAGACGGTAACGATGTCTATCTAAAAGATATCTGGCCGACATCAGAAGAGATCAACGAGCTAATTGCCAATAATATCGATGCTGATATGTTCCGCAAAAACTACGGTGAAGTGTTCGATGGTAGTGCAGCGTGGAACGCCATTAGCTCAGCGGATAGTCAGCTGTATCCGTGGGACGAAGGCTCGACCTATATTAAAAACCCACCGTTCTTTGATGGTATGACCATGAAGCCAGAAGGTATCCCTGATATCGAAGGCGCGCGTATCCTAGGTCTATTTGGTGACTCAATCACCACCGATCATATCTCACCAGCAGGTAATATCGATCCAGACTCACCAGCAGGTAAGTACTTGCAAGAGCGCGGTGTGATGGAAGCAGACTTCAACAGCTATGGTTCACGCCGTGGTAATGATGCAGTCATGACTCGTGGTACCTTTGCCAATATCCGTATCAAAAACGCCATGATGGGCGGTAAAGAAGGTGGCTATACCTATTACTTCAAAGATGACAGCGCTACGCTACAAGATGGCGAAGAAATGCCTATCTATAACGCAGCGATGAAGTATAAAGAAGATAAGCGTCCGCTAGTGGTATTGGGCGGTGCAGAGTATGGTTCTGGTTCGAGCCGTGACTGGGCAGCTAAAGGTACTATCTTGCTAGGTGTAAAAGCAGTGCTAACCAGCTCGTTTGAGCGTATTCACCGTTCAAACCTAGTCGGTATGGGTGTGCTGCCATTGACGTTTAAAGACGGTCAAAATGCAGAGACATATAAACTAGATGGTTCTGAAGTGCTGAGCATCACAGGTCTGGACAATGGCGAGAGTAAAACAGCCACGGTTACGGCTACACGTGCTGACGGATCGAGCGAAACCTTTGAAGTCAATGTCGGTCTACAAACCCCAAAAGAGCGCGAATATGTGCGTCATGGCGGCGTGTTGCATTATGTGCTACGTCAATTGGCAAGCGAAAGTAAAGAAGCTGGCTAGTAATTAGTTAAGCTTTATATGACAAAAAGCCCAATCTCCATCAAAGTAGGGGATTGGGCTTTTTTATGGAAGACGTTTTCCTTCTTGTTACTTTACTCTTCAAGCCTTCTCAGTCAACAGCTTAATTCCTAGCCCCATAAATACGACACCACTTATTTTATTCATCATGGATTCAATTTTTGGATTCTCTCTTAGTTTTTTGCTGAACTTTGACGCCAACATCGCCAAACTCAAGCACCATATAAAGCCTGTGGTGGCAAAAGTCAGCCCTAACATCAAAAATGACAGCATGCCATAAGCATAACTAGCGTCGATAAACTGAGGGAAGAACGCCAAGAAGAATAAAGCGACTTTTGGATTAAAAGTATTGGTTAACACGCCTTGCTTATATATTTGCCAACCATCTACAGCCTTTCGGCTGGTCACGTCCTGATCTTTGGATAAATTGTTCGTTATTGAGTTAGAGTTTTTGCTCGTCAGCATCTTAAAGCCTAAATAACACAAATAGCTGGCCCCAATATATTTAACAATCATAAAAACGGTAGGGGAGTTGGCAAGCAGTACTGATAATCCTAGCGCCGCCAATAACGTATGTACCAAAATACCCAAAGTAATGCCAAGAACAGAATAAAACCCTGCTGTTTGCCCCTGTGAAACACTACGGGTGATGATGTACATGCTATCCGTACCTGGCGTTAGGTTTAACAAAATAGCTGCCAAGATAAACCCTAGATAATTTTCGATACCAAACATCGCAATCACTTCCCTTTAATCACGCTAAGCCCCATCATTTATAGTAGGTAGGTGCACATTATAAATAAGCTTGTCAGGTCGATATTAACGAGTATTAGATAGGTTGGCAATAGCGCTATCAACAGTAAGCTAGCAGCTATTAATAATAAGCTAACGACAATAGAATAGAGGGTTTTGAGAAATGACAGACATAAAAAAGCCCAGTCACCGTATGATGACTGGGCTTTTTTATTGTTCGCTTATTAGTCTAATCTGATGCTAAGCAAAAGTGCTAATAAGTGACGCCGAATAGTGGCGTCCCCAGGGGGATTCGAACCCCCGTTACCGCCGTGAAAGGGCGGTGTCCTAGGCCTCTAGACGATGGGGACGCATAGAGTGTTATAACCAGTGGTTACAACGGTACTTCACAATATCAGATAGCTTATTAAATAAGCATTGCCTAGGTGCTGATATCGTCCTACTAGCGAGTATTTATGATTACGTTTCAGTAATACTGAGCGTTGCTATAAATAAGTATGGTGGAGCTAAACGGAGTCGAACCGTTGACCCCTTGCATGCCATGCAAGTGCTCTACCAACTGAGCTATAGCCCCTCGCTAAGAGTGTGCGTATTTTATGCAAGACCAGCAGCTCTGTCAACCACTATTTTAAAAATAATGCATAAATATGCAAAAAAAAGCGATTTAGCCTACTCTAAAAGCTTAACAAGCCCAAATTAACGTGGATTTTGCTTCAGTGCAATCTCTTTTAGGGCTTTATCGGTATAAAACTCTGCTTCGCTACCATCAGAGAAAATAATCGCACAGCATTCAGTTGGCATATATTGACCGCCTTTTTCTCGGATCGTTCTGATACCTTTGACGCCAATGATGTCGTATTCGCCTAATTTATCTAGATTATGCTTGGTGTAACCGCAGTAAGTGCTGTATATCCATTTTAAATCTTCGTAGTCTTGGCCCTTGGTCAGAGTCAACGTTGCATCAAACAGCTCTTTTACGATGGCATCATAATATTTCTGTGCTTCTTTTAGGGTGTCAAATACATAATCTTTACTTTCTATCGTGACGGTTTTGGCGGCCATGTTTGTTTCCAATTAAAAGGTTTAATAAAAGACATCTAACAATCTGAGGGTGTAGTGGCTAATAACAACGAAAAAAGGGTCAGAGATGGACTGACCCTTTTACATTCGACAAGTTTAGCTAGTTAACTGTTTAGTAGATAAGTTATTCAGTAGCAGCTAAGAAATCTGGCAATTCTGCCGCTTGTTTCTCAAGTTTTTTCAGTTTCTTTTTACCGAGGCCGCCTAATACATCAACTGCATGACGCAAGCGAGTCAAGGTCATATCAGCACCGATAATCGCCATAGAGTTCATGACTGGCGTCGATGAGGTGCTACCAGCGATAGCGATAAAGAACGGCGCCATAAAGTCACGCATCTTGATATCAAGGTGAGCAGCAAGGCCTTTTAGCGTGGCGTAGATATTTTCTTCTGACCACGTTGGCAAGACTTCTAATTGCCAAAGCGCTAATTGCAGCATCTCGATAATTTGCTCAGGGGTGAGCGATTTATGAGTGAAGCTCTCAGCATTGATGTCAGGTAAGTTTTGGAAGTAGAAACCACCCCAATTAACCGCATCAGACAATAGCTCAATACGTGGCTGAATCGCCGCTGCGATAGCGGTGAGCTTGTCACTGTTGCTGGCCCACTCAAGGATTTTATTCTTTAATTCTTCAGGGCTAAGCACACGTAGCCATTCTGCATTGAGCCAGTTTAATTTTTCGATATCGAAGATAGGGCCACCAAGCGACACACGCTGAATATCAAAGCTGGCGATCATTTCTTCTAGCGTAAACTGCTCAGCATCATTGGGCATTGAGTAGCCCATACGACCAAGATAGTTTAATAATGCTTCGGGCAGCACGCCTGCATCACGATAGTAGGTGATAGAGGTTGGGTTTTTACGCTTAGACAGTTTTGATTTATCAGGGTTACGCAGTAGTGGCATATGGCAAAGTGTCGGCATTTCCCAACCAAAATAATCATATAGCAGTTGATGCTTAGGCGCAGAGTTCAACCACTCTTCACCGCGCATCACATGAGTGATTTCCATCAAATGGTCATCGACGACGTTGGCGAGATGATACGTTGGCATGCCGTCTGTTTTTAGCAGTACTTGCATATCGACTTGAGTCCAAGGGAACTCAACGGTGCCACGTAGCATGTCTTGTACCTGACAAGTGCCTTCGGTCGGTACACGCATACGAATCACGTGCGGTTTGCCCTCGCTTACCAATTGCTCGGTTTTTTCTGGTGCACGATGAGCACAGCGACCATCATAACGAGGAGTCTCGCCATTGGCCATTTGCTCAGCACGCATAGCGTCTAACTCTTCACTGGTACAAAAACAGCGGAACGCATGGTCTTTTTCTATGAGTATCTCGGCGTGTTTTTTGTAGATATCGCTACGCTCGCTCTGACGATAAGGGGCGTGTGGGCCGCCAATATCTGGACCCTCGATCCAATCCAGACCAACCCAACGTAGGGCGTCCAAAATCATTTGCTCTGATTGCTCAGTTGAGCGAGTCTGATCAGTGTCTTCGATACGTAAGATGAATTCGCCGCCATGCGCTTTGGCAAAGGCTAAGTTAAATAGGGCAATATAGGCAGTACCTACGTGTGGGAAGCCAGTTGGTGATGGAGCGATACGCGTGCGCACAGGGCGCGTGCTGTCAGTAGAGGTTTGCATGATAAAAGTCTCAAAGTTTGCTATCGATATAAGCTATTAGTATAAATAGCGATGAAAGATATGAAGTCGATGTTAAGAAATAGCGTAAAATATAGCGCTAGTATAACAGAGACATGTGATATTTTTAATGAAAAGCCCTTCTAGTGCTTGACTACAGGTGTATCCTTGCGATAATAATGCTAAGCAAGTCATAACTTGTTTATTTTCATCTAATTACTGGCCAGTATGGTCGTCATCTATTGAGTTGTTTGTGTCCCTATCAAAGTCTAAGCCAAAATCGAAAGCCAGTCCTTCTGCCGCCGCTGATCTCTCTGAGTCAGCGTCTAATCCTTCTGCTGTAAAGGATGCGTCTACGCAAGATGTCGATCTGGATGTTACTCACGCCCGTCATGAGGGCGATATCACGTCTGATGAATTGAGTTTTGTCCATGATGCGGTGCTGCTGCAAGAGACTGTCGCAGCAGTACTGGGTGTAAAATCCTTGCCCAAGCAAACAGAAGGCGACCAAAATAGCTTAAATATAAGTGGTATCTACGTTGATGCAACCTTTGGTCGTGGCGGCCATAGCAGGCTACTATTAAGCCAACTTGCTGATGACGCAATACTGATTGTCTTTGACAAAGATCTGACAGCCATTAGCGTGGCGCAAGAGCTGGCAAGCAAAGACAGCCGTGTGCGTGTGGTTCACGATAGTTTTGCGACGTTGACCGACAGTCTGGCTGCTAAGGGCATCACTGAAGTTGATGGATTGATGGCAGATTTGGGCATTTCATCACCGCAGATTGATGATGGTAGTCGCGGCTTTAGCTTTATGCGTGACGGGGCAGTAGACATGCGTATGGACACCAGTCGAGGCCAGTCAGTTGCTGAATGGCTTGAAACAGTCGATGATGAAACGTTGGCCAATGTGCTTTATGAGTTTGGCGAAGAGCGTCATAGTCGCCGTATTGCGCGCGCTATCAAACAGATGGAGAGCTACGAGTCTACGCTTGAATTGGCAGAAGTCATCAAAGTAGCGCATCCCAACTGGCAGCGCGGCAAACATCCAGCGACGCAAAGCTTTCAGGCCATGCGTATTTTTATTAATAATGAGCTGGGCGATGTTGACGACTTTTTAGAGCAAAGTATTCCTATCTTAAAGTCAGGTGGGCAGCTTGCGGTCATTAGCTTTCACTCATTAGAAGATCGCCGTATCAAGCAGTTCTTGCAGCGACATAGCAAAGGGCAATATCCAGAAGACGAAAACCTGCCAATGCCGCCGAATCGCCCGCGCTATTTTAGCAAACCAAAACGTGTCGGCCCAAGCAAAGCTGAGACGAGTCAGAATCCGCGCGCGCGTAGTGCATGGCTGCGTATGGCAACTCGCACCGACACAGCTTATGAGCAGACAACAGGGCTATAGAAGAACATCATGACGCCGCAAGTCATAGTCGAATATGATTATTGAATTGTCTAAGATTGCTAATGTTTGTCTAAATGATGCGCAAATGTCCTAATGGCTACGCCACTGTTAAAAATCTGTAAATATTGTCTGTTAGGCTCAGCAGTTGGTTTTTATCTGCATGATAGTTGCACAGATTTATATGTAGTACAGCCATACAACATGTTTGGTTGTGGTATGACATATTGATAGCCATGAGTTGTGATGACTTGTGGCTCTTAAATAAATTGGCTATTGAATATATTTTTTACGTTCGTTTTTTAAGTGTAGTTTTTACACTTATAAGTGTCTTTGGTTTTATATTTATCGATGGTACGACCGAATAATGACACGTTCATCTTTCGCAATCCGTTATCTACTCTATCGTTTACGTTCACCTTTTTGAGATCGTCATGGCAATATCTGACAAACCTGCGAATCGCCGCACTGCTACACCTTATAATACCGATGTCGGCGAGCTGTTCGTGCGCCGGTTTAATGTGGTGAGCATTTATGTGGTCGTGCTACTGCTATTGGCAGCCACGATTGTATGGAGTGGTATCAAAACTGCCGAAGAAGTTCAGCAATATCATCAGGACTACAAAACCTTGCAAGACATGAAAAAACAAGAACGTAAGCTACAAGTAGAGCATCAGCGTCTATTGATTGAGCAGCAAACCTTTAGCGCCACACCGCAGATTGCCAGTCGAGCGGTTGCTGAATTGGGTATGTATTCGCCAACATTAAAGGATAAGCTGATTATCCAGCCTGGTGTCGCTACTGCATTGGTGCCAGTGGTTACGGAAGACTCAGATGAAGATATGTCTGACGTTATTGGGCCACGTGCCTCTACCGACATCTCTCCTGAAGAACCAGCGACGGAGGCAGGACAATGAGTGAGAAAAAGCCTAAATCCACCGCAAAGAACACTAGCAAAAAACCAGCCAGCGGTAAGGTAACCAAACCTCTACGCCGAGCCAGTGCTGCTAAATCTGGTCAGACGAGCAGCAAACCTGATAAAGCTGCAAGCAATCGTAAGGCCAAATTGTTTGGTCGCATCAAAAAAAGTGACACCCAAGGCGCTTATACCAGTGTAAAAAATCGCAAAAGTAAAATGGTTTTTTCGAGCAAAGCGTCAGGTGCTTCTGCTCTTGGTGGTTTCGAACAAGACAAAAACCGTTTTCGTATGGTCTGGGGTCTAGCGCTGGTCATATTAGCGCTACTGATTAGCCGCGCCTATTATATTCAGGTTGCCAACGCACAGTTTTATCAAGACAAAGGTAATGAGCTCATTACCAGTGAGCGCACCCAAAAATCTTATCGCGGTATGATTACCGACCGTAATAATCTACCGCTCGCAGTCAGTGCACCGCTCGCGACGGTTTCGTTTAGTCCGCATGATTATTCGCGTGAATATTACGAGCTAAAGCGCATTATTATTACCAATCCTAGCAGTCCACAATTACAGGCGCGTATGCAAAAGCGTCTGGATAATATGGATCTGACAAAGTTAGCCGCTGCTGCAAATATATCGGTCGATGAGTTGAAAAAAGTCACGGCTATTGATGACAGTATCGATGTGACCGATGAGAAAGCCGTAAAAGCTGCTTTGCCATCTGGCGCAGGCTCGCACTATTTACCACTGCTTAATAAGGTCACACCTGAGATTGCCCAAAGCGTCAGCTCACTTGACTTCCCTGGCGTCTACGAAAAGAATTTCTTTCAGCGTTATTATCCACAGCCACAGTCTAATGCACAGTTGCTAGGATTTATGGGTCAAAACGCCAAAGATCCTGAAGGCGGCTACGAAGGCCGTGCTGGTATTGAGCGTCAGTATGAAAAAGATTTGGCAGGTGATGACGGAAAAGTACTGGTTCTAAAAGACGCCAAACAAAACAGTCTAAAAGAAATCAAGCAGATTGAGCCAGAAGTACCCGGCAAAGATGTGGCATTAACGATTGATTCGCGCTTACAGTATTTGCTATATAAAGAGTTAGAAAAAGCTGGACGCTTACAAAAAGCACGCTGGTCAACAGGTATGATCGTTGACGTGCAAACTGGTGAAGTATTGGCGTTATCGACATGGCCGTCGTTTAACTCAAACAACCTCAACGAGATGACAGGTGAAAATCAGCGTAACCGCGCACTGTTAGATGTGTTTGAGCCAGGTTCGGTGATGAAACCGTTTACCGTGGCGGCAGCGCTAGACTCGGGTAAATATACGCCAACAACTTTAATTGATACCAATCCTGGTTCGATTCGCGTACGTGGCTATACCATTCGAGATCATAACAACCTGGGCATGATTAACATGGCCACGCTATTACAGAAATCCAGTAACGTTGCCTCTACCAAGATTGCGCTATCACTGCCAGCCGATGCTATTAGTAATATGCAACGACAGTTTGGCTTTGGCTCAAAAACACCTTTGCAGTTCCCAGGTGAGGGCAGTGGTTTAATCGTTACGCCAAAAGAGAAAGAAACCTCGCGCCGCGCGACGGTCAGTTATGGTTATGGTCTACAAGTGACATTGGCACAGGTTGCACAGGCGTATTCAGCCCTAGCAGCAGGTGGAGTCATGCATCCATTAACTTTAATTAAAGATGATAAGTCGCAGCCAAGCAAACGTATTATGGCGCATGAGCAAGCAATGTCTATCGTACAGATGCTTGAGAGCGTGACTGAGCCTGGTGGTACGGCGAAAGCCGCCGCCATTGATGGGTATCGCGTGGCAGGTAAGACAGGTACGTCACGCCGTATCAATCCAGATGGTGGCTACTATACCGACCAGTATCGTAACGTCTTTGCTGGCATGGCACCTGCATCCAATCCAAAGCTGGTAGGCGTAATGCTTATCGAAGACCCGCGCGGTCAGATTTATGCTGGTCTAACGGTCGCACCTGTCTTCCATAATGTAATGAAAGAAGCATTGCGATTGTATAATGTGCCTTTGGATAAGCCACTAAAAACGGAAGCGCAGTAAGCGTTCAATTATTTTAAATGTCCAGCTCTACTGAGCTGACACGTTTTAACTGTTTAGGATTTATCTATGACTATATCATCGCTAGATAGCGCTACTGTGACTTTACAACAGCTTATAGATGCCAATAAAAGCCAGCAGCAAAAACTGGCTGAGCAGCTTACAGCGATGATAGCAACATCGATTCAGGAAACATCCAATCAAGCGAGTTTAAATCAAGCTCAATCTATTGCCCATATTCCGTTTCAACAGTTTCGCTTGGACAATCGCCAGTTGGAAGCGAATGACGTATTTGTTCTGTTAAAAAGTCAAACAGCCAACTCTCAAAAAAGTCGCGACTATTTACTGCAGGCCGCTGAGCAAGCCGCATTTGTTCTCTCAGAGATTGACCCTAGCGTTTTGCTTAGCGAAGCAAATAATCCCTCAAATACCAGTAGTGAACCGCAGATAGATATTATTGCTAATGCACCTCAGCAACTAGCAGCATTGCCATGCCCTGTATTGTACGTTCCTAATATTCGTGATTTTTTAGGTAGCTTAATTCAAGCGCGCCTGCAATATCAGCAGCCAGTGACTCTACCGACCGTGGTTGCGGTGACTGGTACAAATGGTAAAACAACCATCAGTCAATTAGTAGCACAGCTTACCCAGTTGATGGGTCAGAGTAGCGCGGTGATGGGTACGGCAGGTAATGGTAGACTTGGTGCTCTAGTGCAAGCCAGCCATACCACGGGCGATGCGTTAGCTGTCCAGCAGTTCCTATATCAAATGGGAACAGAGCAGGCAGAAATATTGGCATTAGAGGCCAGCTCTCATGGGTTGGATCAGCAACGTCTACAAGGTATGCCAGTCACTGTAGCGATTTATACCAATTTGAGCCGTGACCATTTAGACTATCATGCTGATATGGCAGAATATGCTGCTGCCAAAGCCAAGCTGTTTGATAAAGCTCATTTCCCAGATTTGACCCATGCTATTATTAATATCGATGATGAGCATGCTCAGGTTATGTTAGATACAGCAAACGCCAGCGGTTTAACGGTATGGACATATAGTTTGGATTCATCAAAAGCGGCTACTTTTGTTGCCGCTGATATCGCGCCCAGTTTGCAAGGCGTCAAAATAAATCTGCGTACTGATTTTGGCGATGACAAAGCTGACAACATAGAGATTATCAGTCCATTATTAGGTCGCTTCAATGTAGCCAATTTGCTCGCAGCGATAGCAGCTGTCGTAGCACTCGATGATGATTTGGCCATAAATATCGAGCGTATTGCACCTGCTGTTGCACAGTTGCAAGGTGCGGTTGGGCGTATGCAACGCGTACCATCAAATGATGGCTGCTTTATCGTGGATTATGCGCATACTCCAGATGCGCTAAGCCAAGTGCTGGCAAGTTTAAAAACCCACTGTAAAGGTCAGCTATGGGCAGTATTTGGTTGCGGTGGAGATCGTGATGCAGGCAAGCGACCATTGATGGCGCAAGCAGGTCTAGCAGGTGCTGATCAAGTTATTTTGACCGCGGATAATCCACGTACCGAAGACCCAAATGTAATTTTGCAAGATATGCAGGCTGGTATGGCCGCTGAGCAATATCAACGAACCCATATCGAGCCTGCCCGCCAAACTGCTATTGAATATGCAGTTAGTCACTCAGGTGTAGATGATATCGTTGTCATCGCAGGTAAAGGTCACGAAACCTATCAAGAGATTAACAACGTTCGCTATGATTTCGATGACAGTGTTGTTTTGCAGCAGGCATTGAGTCAAGCGGGACGTGTGTAATTGATAGGCTTTCGATGCATGCATTAGTAAAAATTGATCATTAAATATAAAAATTAAGTAGTCATCATATAAGGTAATCATTATGACAGCCGACACCGATAATACTGCCCAGACGCAAGGGCTCTATGTCTGGCAAATGGACAATCTGCTCGCAGCGACCACGTCGCTCGATGGGCATTGGCAACTACCACGAGGCCATGCAGAAGAGCAGACTGCTTTAGCCAGTAAGCGGATAGCCACTGATACTCGCACGATAAAGCCAGGCGATATATTTTTGGCATTAAGCGGCGATAATTTCGATGGACATGATTATATCGAGACAGCAATATCAAAAGGCGCTGTTGCCGCTGTCGTCTCGCGTCCTACTTCGTTGTCCGGCCCAACTGCTATTCCACAATTGGTGGTCAGCGATACTCGTTTGGCGTTAGGTCAATTGGCAGCATATCGTCGTCAGCAGCACAAAGATTTAACCGTGATTGCTATTACGGGTTCTAGCGGCAAGACCACCTGCAAAGAAATGCTTGGCAGTATTTTTGGTAGATTGGCACCGACCTTAATCACTCGTGGTAACCTCAATAACGATTTGGGTGTACCAATGATGTTGCTTGAGCTATCAGATCATCATCGTTACGCTATTTTGGAGTTGGGCGCAAACCATATTGGCGAGATTGCTTATACGACTGAAATTGTTCAGCCTGATGTGGCCTGTATCTTAAACATCGGTACAGCGCATTTGGGCGAGTTCGGTAGCCGTGAAGGCATCTGCCAAACCAAGGCTGAGATTTACCATACATTGACAGACGCGCAGTTTGCAATTGTTCCTGATAAGGATGATTTTACCAATCAGCTACGTCGTATCGCTGAAAAGCATACCTCACATGTGATTGGCTTTGGTAATACGGATGTAAGCGCAAGCCATCTAGACGTAGAGCCTGAGCGTAGCGAATTTAAGCTACATATCGGTAACCAAATCCATGCTATCAACTTGCCATTGGCAGGTGAACACAATGTCAATAATGCCTTGGCTGCTGCTGCCTGTGCGCATGCGCTAAATATTGAGGTAAGCGACATTGTGGTTGGGCTCGAAAATGCGCGTCCTGCTAAAGGTCGTTTAAATAGCCAGATACTTGGTATGCATCGTCTCATTGATGACACTTATAATGCCAACCCGCATTCAGTACGTGCTGCCGCCAAAGTATTGGCTGCGCAAACAGGTACGCAAGTGATGGTACTGGGCGATATCGGTGAGCTAGGAGAGGCGGCTATTAGTGAGCATCAGAGCTTGGGCCGTACTATCGCGACCACAGGTATCAACGTGCTGCTTTGTGTTGGCGAATATGCCCCTTATACCGTTGCGGGTGCGCAAGAAGTGTCTGATATCAGTGCGCATGCCTTTGCCAACAAAGACAGTTTATTAGAGTATTTACAGCCGTATTTGCAAGCGCAACAAGCTAAGCCTTGTACTGTGTTGTTCAAAGGCTCTCGTTCCATGGGAATGGAAACACTTATTCATGCGCTAGTAGAGGAGTAGGCGGTGTTAGTTTGGTTGTTCGGCTGGCTTGGCCAGTATTATACGCCGTTTTCTGCGGTTTCTTCGTTGACACTTCGAGCATTGCTTGCCGTTGTTACCGCCCTTATGTTTAGCATGATGTTTGGTGGCCGTGTTATTCGGCACTTGCGATCACTCAAATATGGTCAGGCCATTCGTAATGATGGGCCTCAGTCGCATTTGGCCAAGACTGGCACACCAACCATGGGCGGGGTATTGATCCTCAGTGCGATTGGGATATCGACGCTACTGTGGGCACGATTAAACAATCCTTATGTTTGGATTTTGCTCGTGGTTATGGTTATCTTTGGTGCCGTAGGTTGGGCTGATGATTGGTTAAAAATTAAGTATAAAGATCCAAAAGGCTTAATCGCTCGCAAAAAGTATTTTTGGCTGTCTATGGGTGCGTTATTTGTCGGTGTTTCTTTGTACTATATCGCCACGCTACAACCCGATATCAATACCACGCGTGAGATGCAGGATCTGCTATTGCCAGTATTCAAAGACTGGATGATTCCATTTTCAGCAGTGCCATTTGGTATTGGCTTTATTATCTTTACCTATTTTGTGATTAATGGTGCTTCTAACGCAGTCAATCTAACCGACGGTTTGGATGGTTTGGCGATTTTGCCAGTCGTTCTCGTCGCTGCAGGTTTGGGCGCGATGGCCTATGTATCAGGCGATGTACGCTTTGCTGATTACTTGCATGTACCTTATATTCCTTATAACTCCGAAGTCATCATCGTCTGTGGCTCAATGGTCGGAGCAGGTCTTGGTTTCTTATGGTTCAACGCGCATCCAGCACAAGTATTTATGGGTGATGTTGGCGCGCTAGCACTGGGTGCAATGCTAGGTACTATCGCCGTGATGACCCGCCAAGAGATCGCCTTTGCGATTATGGGTGGTTTGTTTGTCGCAGAAGCGCTATCAGTTATGTTACAGGTTGGCTCGTATAAACTGCGCAAAAAACGCGTCTTCCGTATGGCGCCGCTGCATCATCATTTCGAAGAAATTGGTTGGAAAGAAACACAAGTGGTGGCGAGATTTTGGATTATTGCCATTATCCTTGTCATCCTTGGGCTAATGACGCTAAAGCTACGTTAAGCTATAACCGTCGAATATCTATATAGATATCAATTTGCAAAACTCCAAAAAGCCGTTTCAATCATGATTGAGACGGCTTTTTGTCGCTCAAGACCCATGAATTTTGTTAAAATGCCAAGCATACTGCTATCACTTTGAGATGCCCGTGTCGTTATTTATTTGTCCACTTTGTCAGTCACCGCTACAGCCCGCTGCAGATACTTGGCGCTGTGATGGTAGTTTGCACCCTAAGCAGACTTCACATCCCTTTGATGTAGCGCGTCAAGGCTATGTCAACCTGCTGCCAGTACAACAAAAAAAGTCCAAAGCACCTGGGGACAGCCAAGAATCTATCGATGCGCGTAAACGGTTCTTGAATCATGGGCACTATGCCTTGCTCCAAAAACTAATTAGTCAAAAAATGACAGAGTTGCTGTCTAACGATGAGTTCATAAACGAGCAAGATATCAAGCCAGTCAATTGGCTTGATATTGGCTGCGGTGAAGGTTACTACACGCAGGCAATGGCACAAATGAGCTTGAATGTTATAGATACGCTTATAGCCGCTGACATCAGTAAGCCTGCAGTGGTTGAGCTGGCCAAAGTCAGTAAACTAGCAGGTCGTCTATGGTATCAGCCGCGTAAAGAAGATACTGCCAAGACGACTGCGGTCTATCCATTAGTGACCAGTGCTGCACATCTACCGTTACGCCCGCACAGTATGACGGGTATTAGTAGTATTTTTAGCCCTATTTTGCCCGAGGCGTTTGATAATGTATTGATGAATGGTGGCTATCTGATTATTGCCAAACCTGATATCGGGCATTTGGCAACGATGCGTGATGCGTTATTTGATGATGTACGTGAGCACGATTCTGATAAATTTTTGCAAGAATTGGTACCATATTTTACGTTGGTTGAGACCTGCCGTGTCAGTACAGAGCTGACGTTATCCGCAGAGGATTTGGCTGATTTGATGACGATGACACCTTACGCTTATCGTGCCCGCAGCGAAAAAAGGCAAGCACTACTGGCCGCCGTAGAAACAGCAGCATTTAGCACAGAGGCCAAGTTTGTGGTTTATATTTTGCAGAAAACGTCTGTTTAGCACATTTAGAGCATAGTAGTATGGAGTATTGCTATGCTCGTTTTAAACATTAACCAGCAACTTCTAATGAGTTAAGTTTTTCGAATAGCAGAAATATTGATATTAGGAAATTTGGCTTAACCGTAACCATATTCCTCATTAAGTAGATAGTAATTCGCGTTTTTATACACATCCTGTCTACGATGCTTACCGATAAAGCGTAAATACACTGTCATTTAACCAAATATTACGCCAACATCTAACATGCCTTTAAGCACGCATGCCCTCGTAACAATCGCAACCTTTCTTCAAGTTTCATAAATCTACTTAATACTAGAATCATTTATTATTCTCTTTGTCGATAGAGTAAAGCTTTATCACGATAGTTCATTTAAAACTAAGTGAATTATTTATAACTACTCTAAATATGAATTCAAAGGAATAAAATGATGAAAAAGATACTAGTTAGTTCGATTTTAGCCGCTACTGCTTGTTTGTCGATGGTCGGTCAGGCCAATGCTACGCCTAATTTTGATAAGCATCATACAGCTCAGGTACAGCAACAAAAACACAGCAGCAATAAAGCGAGTAATAACTATAAGCATGCCAAAGCTAAGGCAGCAAAGTCACATCACAAAGCGAAAATAGTGGCTACTAAGCACAAAGCAACAGCCAAAAATGTCCATGCTAAAAACAGCAATGCTAAAAATAGCCACGACAAAAACAATCATGACAAAAATAACCATGACCGTCGCTCGTAAAAACACGATCCTAGCATCCAAAAATAGCGCCTTAATGAGGCGCTATTTTTTTTGTTCTTATATGACACTATTGATCGTTACTAGTTGAGCAAGTGCTACTGACTGATAAACGTCATTGATTTGAACAGGCCATTTTTATTAGGCTGAGTGAGTGTCACTTTACTACTTAAAACATCGCCTTTAGCATTGATTTTATAGCATTCTGACGACGTACCTGCAGTATCAGACGTCAAAAGTAGATTGCCTGAGGTTTCTATACAGAGCCACGCCGTGTTATTTGTATCTTGTGTGAGCGACCAGTCCTGCTTATAGGTGGCGGTTTTCTGACGCATACTGCTGTCAGCATATACGTTTTCAGTGATAAGCTGACTTGAGTCGCCCACCGTAGCTATCTTAGGGATACTCGTCGTTTGGTTAGCGATTGAATACTCACCCGTACTATCCGTAAAACCATGGAACACCAATGGATTTAGCGTAAAATAATTGATAGCGACTGACTGATCCGTAATCTGCTGATTCACTGTGTTGATTGTGCTGACTTCTGCGCCTTGTACCATTTTATTATTAAAGCGCATGCTGCCTTTAGGGGTGATTTGAATATCTGCGGCTACGCTTTGTCCGCCGACAGTAGCTACTAGTTTTTCACTACGTTGTTTGGTATAGATATTGAGTATGGCAGTCTCAACTGGGTATTGAGTGACGACTTTATCAGAGCTATTATTTTGATTGGTATTACCTGTTACCATGCCGCCTATGCCAGTAGCGCAAGCACTCAATCCGAGTCCTGCTACGATACACATTCCTAGTGTTTTCATTGTTGTATCCTTTAGTTTATTTAAATAAATACTATTGATATCTACTATAATCCAATTTTTGGACAATGGCATCTGCCGAGTATCAGTGACCCTACTGTTATTACATTTTTGTACGGTATAGCAATGATGGTAAATATAGATATAAAGTTAGATTAAGCGCCACAGAAAAACTCAAAGCATTTTCGTATAAGGGTCTAGGAATAAAATTAAGCTGATAATAAAACGTATCGTAATAGAATATCGACTCATTTTATGAGTCACTCTCAGTCCATGATACAAGTTTTTTAGCTTGGTCAATCAATGTGTTATTCAATTAGATATATAGTTATTAGATCTCATACAACACACGAAGTTAAGGCTAAACAGAAGTATTTCAGACAGCAGTAGAGGATGAGTATAGACTGAAAGTCTTACTGTTAAAAAATATAAAGAATATTGAGAGAAGGGTAGAACAAGATAGAAAAACTGAGGTTTTGCTTAAGCAGAATAAGATTGGCGGTGAAGGAGGGATTCGAACCCTCGATACGCTATGAACGTATACACACTTTCCAGGCGTGCGGTTTCAGCCACTCACCCACTTCACCGTTTTTTGAACGCCTAAGTATAGCGGATACCATTTAGAATGTCACGACTTGCGCGCTATCTTTCTTTATTGGCAAGCGCCTGCTAGGATAGCAAGTATGTAACGGCAAGTATAAATGGTTGAGAGTTGAATGATAAGTTTTAGTAGGCTTAAGTACGGATGTAAGAATAGTGCGCTGATGGCAGTATTGCTTGTCGCGACGGGTATTACTCAAGCACACGCTGATGATTTGACCCAGTGTAGCCAGTCTTTCTATGGTGGTATTTATCCTGAATTTACCAATACCAAGTTAAAAAAAGACACACAAGCGCTATGTATGGATGGCTTTGCGGTTATGTACTCGGGGGTATCACGTACACCGCTTTGGTCAGCAGAGTATCTCGATCGCACACGTCTGCAACAAGCTAAGCAGATCGATCGTGAAGACAGCTTTCATGAAGAAAGTAAGCTACCAAAGTCAGCACGAGCCTCATTATCTGACTATTCAGGCTCTGGCTATGATCGAGGACATTTGGCACCCAATGCCAATATGGCCAATCGCAGCCAGCAGTATGATAGTTTTAGTTTAGCGAATATCGCTCCGCAGTCACCACGTAACAATCGCTATATCTGGCGTAATATTGAATCTGCCACTCGGTATTTAACGCAGCAATACGGTGAGGTGTATACCATCACAGGTGTGGCATTTACCGATAAAAAAACCAAGCAGCTCGCTAACCGTGTCCTTGTGCCTAGTCATTTCTTCAAAGCGGTATATATCCCAGCAACCAATCAAGCAGGCGTGTATTACGCCCCAAATGATGAGTCAGAACGCATCGATGTGATCAGTATCGATGAGCTGACCACTGAGATTGGTATCGATGTATTACCTATGCTAGATAGTCAGTCCAAATCTCAAGCATTTGATTTACCATTGAAGGCGGGTGAGAGCTCAGATACCCCCGAGGCACCAGTGGAGGAGCCTGAGTGGATGCTGTTTGTATGGGCTATTTTAGAGTGGTTAATTGCACAATTTCAGGCTTAAACTGAAAGTAAGCCCCTAAAATAGCCACATTTCGAAAAATATAAATTGTTACTGATAATAAGGATAATCAAATGATTGAGCCATTCGCCAACGACCATCAAAGCATGCAGATTGGTGATCTTGTCATTGAAAATCAAAAAGACAAGATTATTATATATGGTGATATTGATCTCACTTTTGACGAGTTAGGATACGAGCAAGCCCAACAGTTACATGAGCTGTCGGAGAAAATCGTACAAGCATTTGCAGATAAAAATCTATATAGTAAGAATGATGCTAAGTCAAAGGAAAATGATGACCAATTAGATAAAGATATCGACAATCCTTTCCTATAAGTCTTTGATATGGTTTTATTTTTACAGAAATAAGAAACTGTAAAAAAATTACTAGGCAAAACCTAAAAATTGCTTATAATGAGTTAAGACATCGCTTGTGTCGCTCGAATCTTTGACCAAAAGCTTATAAGTTGTAATGGTAACTATCATTTAAAAAGGTCGAAACCGTAAAGCTCGTAATGAAAGGTTCTAGCAAAGGATAAGCATAGGACAACAGAAACATAACGTTTCGAGTAATCATTGTATGAAGGGAGTCAATCTATGAAATTATTTACAAAGACCACTTTAGCAGTTGCTGGTATTGGTATTGCTAGCATGGCATTCGCCGCTGACCCATTAGCCAACACTACTTGGCAGACATATGATGATGGTGAACCAAAAGGTACGGTAAAAATCACTGAGTCAAATGGTGTTCTGACCGGTACTCTTATTGCTGCCAATACTGCGAAAGGCAAAAAGCACGTTGGTACGACCATTATTAGAGGTCTAAAAGCTGACGGTGGTGGTAAATATAGTGGTGGTACGATTACTGATCCAGCAAAAGGTAAAGACTATCGTATGACTGCAAGCTTAAGCGGCAACACATTAAAGCTAAAAGGCTATATCGGGCCATTCTCTCGTAGCCAAGAGTGGAAAAAGAAATAAACTAAAAAACTAGTTTCAGCGTAATATATAAAAATCCCGCGTTACCGAAAGGTCTCGCGGGATTTTTTACGTTTTAGATTTAAGCTTATGGCTTCAACAGGGGAGAACTTCAAACACTAAAATTATAAGCGCTGATACTACAGTAGGTAGTATCAGCGCATTTGACATCAATTCTTAGCTTACTTGAAAGGAGCTTATCTTATAAATTCTGGGTAAGCTTCCATACCACATTCTGCAATATCAGCACCTTCGTACTCGTCTTCTTCAGAGATACGTAGACCGATAACTAGCTTGATGATAGACCAAACCACTAGGCTGGCAATGAATACCCAAGCAAAGATGGTTGCAGCACCCACAATCTGACCGATAAAGGTAGATGCTGGGTTAGTAATAGGTACAATTAGCAGACCAAATAGACCGACCACACCATGAACTGAGATTGCGCCAACTGGATCATCAATCTTGATTTTGTCCAAGGCTAAGATTGATAACACTACAATGATACCGGCGATAACACCAAAGATAGTAGCTTGTAATGCAGAAGGGGTTGAAGGCTCAGCAGTAATGGCAACTAGACCTGCTAGTGCACCGTTTAGGAGCATGGTTAGATCCGCTTTACCAAAGATGATGCGGGCTAAGATTAAGGCACCGACAGCACCACCAGCAGCAGCAGCATTAGTGTTCAAAAATACCATTGCAACAGCATTAGCACTAGCGATGTCGCCTAATTTAAGCACTGAACCACCGTTGAAACCGAACCAACCCATCCACAAGATTAGTGTACCGAGTGCTGCCAACGGTAGGTTAGCACCAGGAATAGCGCGTATCTCGCCGTTAGGGCCATATTTACCTTTACGTGAGCCTAAGAGCAATACACCTGCTAGAGCTGCTGCTGCACCTGCCATATGTACAATGCCAGAGCCTGCAAAGTCAGAGAAGCCCATGTCGCCTAGGTTGAATAGGCCAAAGACATCGTTGCCGCCCCATGTCCAGCTACCTTCTAGTGGGTAGATAACACCAGTCATGACCACAGCAAATAATAAGAATGACCACAGTTTCATGCGCTCAGCAACGGCACCTGATACGATTGACATACAGGTTGCTACAAAGACCACTTGGAAGAAAAAGTCTGATGCGGCAGAGTAGACAGAGTCGCCACCGAAGCCATTTTCAGCAGAGGCTGCTAGAGCGTCTTCTACTAACGTATCACCGCCTGCAATTCCGCTTAAGAATAGATCGCCACCATACATAATCGCATAGCCGCATACCATATACATGATACTAGCCGTTGCAAATAGTGCGACGTTTTTGGTTAAGATTTCGACTGTATTTTTTGATCGGACCAGTCCGGCCTCTAACATAGTAAAGCCTGCTGCCATCCACATGACCAACGCACCACATATCAAAAAGTAAAACGTATCGAGCGCATATTGGAGCTCAAAGATTTGACTTTCCATTTAAATTCCCCCTTGAATTTATAATATAGATATCGGCATTACCGATAGATAAAAATGCTGTAAGAGTCTGTACCTATAAGTTTATGCCCGTAGGTAGGTCTTCAAATTTAGATAGCGTCAGGTCCTGTTTCACCCGTACGGATGCGGATAACTTGCTCAAGTGCAGTGACGAAAATCTTGCCATCACCAATCTTACCAGTGCTAGCGATACGAGTGATTGCCTCGATAGCAGGCTCAACCATCTCGTCGATCACAGCGACTTCGACTTTTACTTTAGGTAAAAAGTCCACCACGTATTCTGCGCCGCGATAGAGCTCTGTATGACCTTTTTGACGACCGAAACCTTTGACTTCAGTGACAGTGACACCTTTAACACCGATGTCGGAAAGCGCTTCACGCACGTCGTCGAGCTTAAACGGTTTTAAGATCGCAGTGATTAGCTTCATAAAAAATTCCTTATTTGTGTGATGCCGCAGATTGATAGAAGTACTATGGTGCATCATCATATCTCTGCCTTGCTTACTGTAAGTTATTCAAGAACCGTGCCAACCTACTCAAGGGGGGAGGTAGAATTGGTATTGTTCATTAAAAAGTAACGACAGTAGTAACATAGAATATGGGCTACGATGCAACGATTAGAGCCATCGCTACAAGCATAATAAAGGTGAATCAATCTTTAGCGTTTGGTTAACGAAAACTTTATTATAACCAACTTTTTGAGTGCTTGGGGAGGCTATCCCTTTATTTCATGTGACGATTTGCTAACTTGAGTTTGGTTGTTAGCTTGGCCGTTTCATGCAAGCGTATCAAAGATGAATGGCGGAAAGGTAGAGAGAAAATAGAGATAAGCGGCAGAGCCTAACATAGTAGTCAGACTCCCGCGCTTAGGTAGATAAAGGGTTTGGGCGTGTTTATATATACGTCGTTATGCTTTAGGAAATAGTAGATAAGGGGTTTTTGTGCTGACCAATAGCTTTTTTGTATCGCTACCTTGTAGTAATTCGCGGAGACGAGATTGGCCAAAAGCCCCAGTCATAAGTAAACCGATATCATGTTGGTTTTGATAGTAGTTCAAAGCTGCCGCGACATCACGGCAGTCAAGCAATGTCTTTTTGGATTTGATACCCGCCTGTTTGAGCTTGGCATAGGCTTCACGCAACGCATCACAGTTATCAGAAGTTTCCTTGCCAACCATCACAATATGAACCGTTAGTGCACGCACCAGTGGCGTTTTACACAGCCAATTTAGTAGTTTATGGCACGTTGGACTGTTATCAAACGCAAATAAAGCAGTAGTAGGGGGCAAAAATGGTGCATGTGTCACCAAAATGGGGCAGTGGCTAACTCGAATGAGTTGGCTCAGCGTTGATTTGCAGGTGACATGATGACCTATAACGATCATTTGTGCTTTGTCATCGACGTAATCAATGCTCTGATTGAGGTTCTCATGACGATGCAGTGTATATGTCTTTAGCTTATGGCGTTGCTGTTCACAATACGAGGTTGCTTGAGATAATAGCAATCGGCCCTGTGCTTTTAGCTCACAGTTGCTCAAATGTTCTTTGGATGTGAATTGTTCGAGCAAAGCATTTTCGTCATCAATATTGAGGCAACCAGAGTAATTAATAGCGGCTTTTTGCTGCAAGCTTGGCATCGAGTGCAATAAGCCAACAGGCGCGCGCAGGCGAATAGAAGCCCACATACTGGCCTCTAGTACTGCTTGAACATGATCAGGACAGTCCAAGCAAGCAATCACACTATCTGGTTTTAAATTACTCATAAAACGACCACATCATTTTAATAATAAAAATCTGCTATCTCAGTTTATGGTTGGCGTATGCAAAATACATCCAACCCTTTTACCAATATAACTGTCTATTAATATCCGATACATCAGCCATGGACTAATAATATAGCCACATGGCAACCGTGTAGATTCGCTTAGCAATTTCGCTTAGTCTAACAAGCCAATGTCTCGGCGGTCATGAACAGAGAAGCGATCAATCAGTGTTCGACTCGCATTGTTGAGTCCTACCACTTTGACATCAATGCCTTCACGTTGCAAGCGCATCACTAGCTTGTCCAAGGTATCAACAGCGCTGACATCCCAAAAATGTGCTTGGCTTACATCAATCTGAATACTATCTACAGCTTCTTTAGTATCAAAACTATGTAGGAACTGGGTGGTAGAGGCAAAGAATACCTGCCCTTGAACATAATAGTAGCGAGTGTTGCTGCTATCATCATACTCACTAAAGATGGTTAGGAACTGACCAATTTTATTGGCAAATGCCAAGGCAGATAGTAAGACACCTACGCCGACACCGTAAGCCAAGTTGTGAGTAAAGACGGTAGTCAATACAGTCGCCAGCATTACGATATTAAACGACATTGGATGCGTCTTAAACTCGCGAATAGACTGCCAGTTAAACGTGCCAATCGATACCATAATCATCACTGCAACCAAGGCTGCCATTGGAATTTGACTGACCCATTCACTTAAGAACACGACCATGATCAGAAGAACAACACCAGCCATCAAAGTAGATAGACGTGTACGACCACCCGATTTGACGTTGATCATTGATTGGCCAATCATCGCACAGCCTGCCATACCGCCAAAGAAACCTGATACGACATTAGCCATACCTTGACCACGACACTCTTTGTTTTTATCACTCGGTGTATCGGTCAATTCATCGACGATCGTTGCTGTCATCATAGACTCTAAAAGACCAACGATGGCAAGCGCGATAGAGTATGGCGCAATAATCAGCAAGGTATTTAGGTTTAACGGAATATCAGGTAACAAGAATACTGGTAATGAATCTGGCAAGTCACCCATGCTGCCAACGTTGCGAATATCGAGATTCATATACATTGCAACAGCGGTCAAACCTACAATACAAATAAGCGGCGAAGGAACGATGCGACCGATTTTAGGAATAAGTGGAAACAGATAAATAATCGCCAAACCAGCTGCCGTCATGATATAAACGGTCATGCCAACACGCTCAGTCATGGGGTTCAGTTCTGGTAATTGCGCAGCAAAAATCAATATTGCTAGGGCGTTGACGAAACCGATAACCACTGAGCGGGAGACAAAGCGCATCAGGTTACCAAGCTTTAGAATGCCCATCACGACCTGAATGGCACCGCAAAGCAAAGTTGCAGCAAGCAAATATTGCAGACCGTGGTCAGCAACCAAATCGACCATGACCAGTGCCATCGCGCCAGTCGCCGCCGAAATCATACCTGGACGACCACCGACAAAACTGATCACTACCGCGATACAAAATGAGGCATATAAGCCAACCTTTGGATCAACACCAGCGATAATAGAAAAGGCAATGGCTTCTGGAATAAGGGCTAGGGCTACAACCAAACCCGATAAAACGTCACCGCGAACATTGGAAAACCACTCGTCACGCAAGTTATCAATAAAAGATGTCATAAGTAAACTACATAGGGTTAGAGGCAAAAAAAGTAATCATTACTCATTTATAAAATGATCGCGTCGCTAATAATAGCTATTCATTTTTCTTTTACTTCAACATGCACTAGGTCATGTTGCTGTGTTGGATTGTGAGAAACTAATAACCAAGATATCTAACTAATAACTGAGGTATCTAACTAATAACCAAAGTATCTACTGATTTTTTTGGTATCAAAAATACGCTCATCAATAATCAATACGATGATAAGGGCAGTAAATTACCTAAAAATATTTTTTAAAAGATTGCTTAAAATAGGCAACTAGATAGATGTACCTACAATAATATATAGAGTCAGCAATCACTTGCTGTAGTAGAAGGTGATATATCACTCGTCAAATTATCAAAATTGTTTGATACACCCTTATCATAACGAGAATCGTTGATGAAGAGGCGTGACAATAGCGCGATAAATGTGACAACATGCTAAACTAAAATGCTTGAGCAATTTGCTCAGCAAAATAATGATAAATATTAATCAAGCTGACTATTATAGCATTAGCCACTTAATATAAAAACAGGCGAATAATAGCATAAAGTCATAAAAAATCAGTACCGAAATCTGCACGATGGCGTTAAGATGCTGCACATCTTAGCAGCGCCGATTAGAGTCGCTATACAACAAATTTATTTGATACAACTTTTCTCGTTTATATAGAAGGAATAGATATGACCACTAATACAGCAACAGAAGCCTTACTTCATAAGGGTAGTGGTCTACAAGTCGTGGTGGGTTTGGGGCAGTCTGGATTGTCAGTCGCGCATTATCTGGTTAAGCAAGGCTATCAAGTCGCAGTCACTGATGCTCAAGCTACCCCTAAATTGGCCGATCAGTTGCCAGCCGAGATAGATATTCGTCAGTTTGGTGAGATAGATGCCGATTTATTGCAACAAGCCGCACGTATTGTTATTAGCCCAGGTATTTCTCTTGAAACTGCCGCTGTAGCTGCTGCTCGCCAAGCCAATATTCCTGTAGTTAGTGATATTCAACTGTTCTGTGAAGCGTGTACCGCACCCATCGTAGCGATTACAGGCTCTAACGCTAAAAGTACAGTCACTACGTTAGTTGGTCAAATGGCGGCAGATGCTGGCGTTAACGTGGGTGTCGGTGGCAATATCGGTGTACCAGCTTTAACATTGCTAGATAATTCTGATATGGAACTTGCGGTGCTTGAGCTGTCTAGCTTTCAATTAGAAACCGTCACTAACTTGGGCGCAAAAGTAGCGACTGTGCTCAATATGTCGCCTGATCATTTAGATCGTCATGGAGATATGCTTGGCTACCATCAAGCCAAACACCGTATCTTCCAAGGTGCCAAGTCGGTAATGATTAACCGCGAAGATGCACTTACTCGTCCATTGGTCGCAGACAACCTACCGAGAATTAGTACGGGTATTCATGCCCCTGATAAAGGTCAGTATGGTCTGATTACCGACACAGAGGGCCAAACTTATCTTGCTCGTGGTACAGAACGATTACTGTCGGCAGACAAACTGTTGATTAAAGGTCGTCATAATCTACTGAATGCGCAAGCGGCTCTAGCACTTGGTGAGCTGGCAGGCTTACCGCTAGAAAGTATGCTAACCACTTTACAGCAGTTCACAGGTCTTGAGCACCGCTGCCAATATGTGGCTAATGCTGCTGGCATTGATTATTTCAATGATTCTAAAGGCACCAATATTGGTTCGACCATGGCCGCTATCGAAGGCTTGGGCGCAGTCTATGCGCCGAAAGACGGTAAGCTATTATTGATCTTAGGCGGGCAAGGCAAAGGGCAACAGTTTGGTGAATTAACGCCTTTTATCAATCAATATGTGAGCCAAGTTTTGTTTATTGGTGAAGATGGTCAGCAGATTGAACAACATCTAAGAGCTGCGAAATTGAGTGATGATGTCGCACTACATCAGTGTCAGACATTAGAGAATGCGTTTGCGACTATTCAACAAGTCACTACCAGTAGTTTATCGCAAGTACAGGCTGTATTGTTGTCACCTGCCTGTGCTAGCTTTGACCAATATAGTGGTTATGCGGCTCGCGGTGAGCACTTTAGCCAACTGGTCAATCAATTAGACACCGCCCAATCAGAAGCTTGATAGGTAGTCGAATATATTAAGCAGCTATATAGGTTGGCATAGCAGATGTCTATTCTCTAGCAACAGCCAGTATTTTCTGGATAAATGATTGTTTTGCTTATAGATTGCTGCTACTGTCAAGCATATAATCCTGATTACTAAAATAGGTGCTAGCTAAGGCGTTTGCCGCTGGTTACAGGTTTTCTATCACCATCTGTTTAGTACGATTTACTTTATGATTTTTTAAACGGTGGCGTTTCATAGACGCCGTGTTTTTTCGTTTGTTAGTGTATATAAAATTATGGCGCTCTCTTCTTTTTTTCGTTCCTCGCCCCAAACCAAGCAAACCTCTGGCTCAGACGGTGTTCTGTCTATGCCATCAGCGCGCGCAATTTTATTATCAAGCGTCGGCTGTATGATGGTGCTTAGTCTGCTGATGGTTGCTTCTGCTTCTATTCCTTTTGCGCTTAGCCGCGGTATGACAGAGCTGTATTTTTTCAAAAACCAGCTGTTGTATATGACGATTGGTTTAATCGTTGCGGTTATTCCTTATTATGGCGTGTCTTTACGCACACTTTATAAAACTGAGACCCAGTTTGCTTTGTTAGGCATCACAGGGCTACTGCTTGTTGCCACGTTGTTTAGTACGCCAATTAATGGCTCCAAACGTTGGCTCACAGTAGGCGGCTTTAACTTTCAGGTAGCTGAGTTGGCCAAACTGGTCATGATTGTGTTTGTATCTGACTTTGTAGTGCGTCGATCTTTTGAAGTTCGTAATGGCCTAGACGGTTTTTTGCGAATTATGTTGGTAGTAGCGCTGATAACGATACTGCTATTGTCGCAGCCAGATTTTGGTTCTTTTGTCGTCATTATTGGTACGCTGTTCGCGATTTTTTATATTGCTGGAGCACCTTATAAGCACTTCTTAGCCTTGGGTGCTGCTGCTGTTGGTGGTGCAGTGTTAATGGTGACTACGGCAGAGTACCGACTGGTGCGTGTGATGTCGTTTATGGATCCATTTGACGATGTACAAGATACTGATTATCAGCTCGCACGTAGTTTGATCGCCTTTGGTCGTGGGCAGTTCACGGGTGTCGGCTATGGCGAAAGTGTACAGAAACTGTCGCATTTGCCTGAGGCGCACACGGATTTCTTATTGGCTATTACGGGTGAAGAGTTAGGGTTCGTCGGTGTCAGCATGGTACTGATACTTGAAGCGTTAATTATCGGTAGTGCGATGCGGATCAGTTACAACGCGCTCAAACGCCGCCAGATGCGCATGAGCTATACTGCTTTCGGTATTGGTGTGGTATTTATTGCCCAGACGATTATTAACGCTGCGATGAATATGGGTGCCATTCCAACCAAAGGTCTCACTATGCCGTTCTTTAGTTATGGTGGTTCGTCTATGTTGATTAGTTTGGTTATGGTCGCTCTATTATTAAAGATATATAAAGAAAGCCCTGAAATAGAAAAAAGCCAATGCCGTTATTATTAATAGGCTCTATATATAATAGTCTTTGCATAGATTCAGACTTTCGGTAAATAGTGTGCAGTACTATTGCAATAAAAAGCGTCACTCATAGTGGCGCTTTTTATTGTCTATGTCATGACTTTTGATGGAATAACTCTTATTAATAAGACAGATTTAACTGTTGCTTGCCTTGTAGTGGGGTATTGTCCCATTGAGCAATGGCTTGTTTGAGCATATTTTCTGGGGTATCGATATCGACCTTTACTTGCTGTAATAGAGATAGGGCTTCAGCAATAAGTTGACTCGGGTCTGATGTGTCGATTGGTTGGGCAAGGTTCTGCTTAGAGAGCTTTTGGCCGTCAGCATTATTGATCAATGGCAGGTGATACCATTGGTCAATAGTGGGTAGGCGGGCTGCTTGCATGATGCCGATTTGCGCGGTCGTCATAGGTAGGATATCAAGACCACGCATGATATGAGTAACCTGCTGTAGACCATCATCGAGACTGGCTGCCAGTATGTAATTGATCATACCATCTTGGCGACGAGCGACCATATCGCCTAGTGTCTGCTGCGGATTATCCCATTGTAGTCCTTGAATACCATCATTGAACCCAATCCGATAGTCTGGTAGCTGAATACGTAGCTTATGCTGCTGTCTATCAAGGTCAGCTGCCACACAGCGACGCGGATACCGCTGCCTATTGAGTTGTACTTGGTCAATTGATGGAACTTGTTCGTCTAACGATATCTGATCAGTTGGCGCAGCTAAGCTAGCACGACTATGATTTCTACTTATCTCTTCTTGCGCCCAGTACTGCTCTAAATCTTTACGGGAGCATTGGCAGCCATAGGTCAACGGCCCTAGGTATGATGATAGATAATCGTTGTAGATATCAATGCGCTCAGACTGATAAATAACATCACCATCCCAATGCAATCCAAGTGCCTCAAGATCCATTAAAATTTGCTCAGTGAACTGCCGATCACAGCGTTCAGTATCGGTATCTTCCATACGCAACAGCCATTTACCACCGATTGATTTGATATGGCAAAAGCTGGCAAGCGCGGTGGTTAGAGAGCCGAGATGTAACTCACCCGTTGGTGAAGGCGCAAAGCGGCCGATAGGCTGTGATGGTAGCGTTTGAGTTGGCATGACGGTAGGCATTGTTTTCAAAATAAATGGCTGTCTATAAAAGGTAATAAAGATAGAATAATAAATATGAGTATCAAAAGATATTCATTAAATGAGATTGTTTTGTTGGTCATATCATTATTCAGGCGATTGTATTTGTCAGAGCAAAGTCAGTAATGCAGCAAAGTAGTCACAGTCTAAAATACAAAAAGCGACCTGTTATAAGGTCGCTTCTGCTTACATTCATATCTGTAATATCTGATCTAAGCGCCTTGGTTTTGACGTTCTTTGATTTCAGATAAGGTTTTGCAGTCGATACATTGAGTAGCGGTTGGACGTGCTTCAAGGCGACGTAATCCAATCTCTACACCACAAGTCTCACAAAATCCATAGTCGTCATTTTCGATTTCTAACATAGATTTGTCGATTTTGCGGATAAGTTTGCGCTCACGGTCGCGAGTACGTAATGCCAATGCAAACTCTTCTTCTTGAGTGGCACGGTCATTGATGTCTGGCATGGCGCTTGACTCATCTTGGATGTAGTTTTTAGTACGATCCGCTTCGCCAATCAGTTGGTTTTTCCAATCCAATAAAATAGCCTTAAAGTGCTCCAACTGCGCATCAGACATATACTCTTCGTCTTTGGCCGGCACATAAGGAGTAAATTTAACTTCACTCGGATTCGTGGTCAGGGTGCTCATATGGGTATCCTACTTTTTCAAATTAATTCAATAAAACGACGTATCAAAAGACAAGACGTTATTAATGCTACAAACGCTACAATTTGTCCTTTTATCAAACGTTTCACCACTTGGTAATACAAGTAACACAGCTGATCAAATAATATCGTAGACTTTATATCTTGACAGTTATATACCGATTGTTAGATAGGTTGTTATATAAACTTCGGTTTTAATAATACTGTCTAAAGCATGCCGTAGGTCATTGATTGTGAAAACTGAGCTTGTGGTTAATGGGCCATCCTAGCTATCGTGCAGTGGCTTCATATTAGATATTGGGCCACCCTTGCTTTATTTCATAAGTTGTATCATTGTTTGTAATAATAATGAAGTGATTTTTTATATTGAATGCATATTTTATTTGTTTATCATCGCATTTTCGATTAGGAATTATTGACGAAAGCTATAAGTATAAAGGGCTATAGCTTTTACTAGTACCAATAATTCTGGGCATCAAGTATCCAGTCTTTCAACCCAGCTTGCAACTGTTCCATTGTTGGCTAATTGCAACCAGCGATATCCTGGTAATGCATGCTCATCATAAGAGAAATCATCTTCATAAGGTTTGAACTGATAGCAGGTAGATGGTGTGCTATACACCGTGACGCCTTGGCGCAGACGAACTTGATCTTGATGAGTATGCCCACTGATCACCACTTGTAGCTGTTCAAATGGTGCCATATGCTGCCAAAAACTCTCAGTGTTTTCTGCCATATGGGTATCAATCCAAGCAGAATCAACTGGAACAATATGATGGTGTAGGGCAATTAATGCGGGCTTATCACAGGTGCTGAGTCTCTCACATAGCCAATTGATATCAGTGGGCGTGATCTCGCCTGCAACCTTACCAGAAATGGAGGAGTCTAATAACAACAGCTGCCAGTATTCAGTCTCAATGACATGACGACTTAACAAACGTGAGTCAGCAGGCTGAGCGACAAGCTCTCGCTGAAAAAACGGCAAGTCTTTACCGTTTTCATCTGTTACATCATGGTTACCAGCAATACAAGCAAAAGGAATCTGAGTCGCTTGTAATACCTTAAAGATATGATCGTAAATTGTAGACTTTACACGATTAACCAAGTCACCGGTCACAATAATCAAATCACAGCGAATGTCTTCACTAAGCGCCTGCTCGAGCACTGCTTCAAAGCTACGCTGACAAGTCACGTCATCACTATAGATGTCACTCTCATCAACAAAGACAGGCGTCGATAAATGCAAATCAGTAATCTGTAAAATATTTATCGTTTGGTCGGAGGTGCTTAACTTATTGGCAGGATAGTTTGGCATTGGTTCAGTCCCTTATCGAATCACAACAATAAGTATTGTTAGCGCGAGTATGGATAAATGAGCTACTATTTTTCACTGGGTATTTATAATTATCATCAATCTACTATAGAAGAGCACAGCGCTTATCTTGAGTTTACTTTAACTCGAATAAACGATATTTCTACTATTAACTAGTGATATCAAAGCCAAAGCCAACTTATAGTATTATCGAACTAAAGCATTCATTATATTAATAAAATAAAATTGAACAAAAAGATAGCGAAAAACAGTCATAATTTATTCATTATAACGTATTTATAGCGACGCTAACTAAAGTTTTATCTTTATTAACTTCGAAGAAATCAATGCTATAAAAAATAAAGCTGCCAATATCAATACGATAGATAAACCAGTTTGTATGTCCAACCAAATACTACCCCACACACCAAGTGTCACACCCAGTTGAGCGACTATCAACGCAATAATCACCATTTGTTTTGGTGAAGTAACCCACAAACGCGCGGTAAGAGCAGGTAATACCAACAGCCCGCTAATCAATAAGCTACCGACGGCTTGTAAAGCAACGGCACAAAAGCCTGCCAAAATACCCATGAAGAACAACCGTTGACGGGTAGGGTTAATGCCTTGGATACGCGCCAATGCTTCATGCGTTGCGAGTTTGATTTGTGCGGGCCAAATATAGCTGAGTAAGCCTAAGCCTATCAGTACGCACCCTGCGAGTAGGGGTAAATCACTCCAACCAAGTTCCAGTAAATTACCAAATAAAAACCCCAGTACATTGGCTTGTTGGTCTGTCAGCTGGGTCAAGGTCAATAAACCCAAGCATAACAATGACACAGCAACGACGGCCAAAACTGCGTCAGCAGGCAAGCGTTCATCATCAATTAAAACCAACCCTAACACGACAGCGATACTGACTAACGCAACACCGATGCCCATCGGCATTTGCCACCAAGCTGCTAGAGCCACACCCAACAAAGTGCCATGTGCTAAAGCATCAGCGAAGAATGCCATACGGCGCCACAATACCAAACAACCTAAAGGTGCGGATAGTAGCGCTAAAATACTGCCAGCGATCCAAGCAGGAGCGATAATAGCTAACCATGAGGTCATAATAAATATCCATGAAATTTTATAGAGGCTTAATGCTGCGTTGCTAGATGTCAAAACATCAAGAGCTATACAGCTATAATGTATGCGGTGCTCAGGATTATAGTTCGAGCTCGTTTGGTGCATGATGCTGGCAAGCGTGTGGTTGATGCACGTAGGGCTGCTCATAGTAATGGCCAAACAATTTTTTGAACTCGGTACTTATGGCAAGCTCACTTGGTTGTCCCTCACAGCAAATATGCTTATTGAGACAGATAACGCGTCGACTGCCTCTCATAACCCAATGCAAATCATGGGATATCACTAACATGGCACAACGTAAAAAATCTGGTAGCTTATCGATAAACTGATATAGCCAAACCTCTGTATCAGGGTCAAGCCCTTGCATAGGCTCATCCAAAATCAATAAGTTCGGTTTGTCCAATAATGCTCGGGCAAGCAAAACTCGTTGGGCTTCTCCGCCGGACAAATGCAACATTTGCCGTGATAACAAATGCGTCAGTGCTAAATTATCAAAGATAAACTGGCGCTGCTCAGTGGTTAGTCGCTTTTTATCTGCTTGATCCAAAAGATCACTGACGCGCAATGGCAATATCGGTGGCACAGCAAATCGCTGCGGTACGTAGCCAAGCTGTAATGGCTGATGTGCTGTGATGCTGCCTTTGGTGGGGTCAATCAAACCCAAAATAAGCTTGACCAGTGTCGATTTTCCAGCTCCATTAGGCCCAACGAGACTCACGGTTTCATTGGTCGCAATGTCGATATCGATATTCGAGAGAATACGTTGTGGCCCAATATAGTAGCTGATATCACGTAGGCTCATCAGTTGGCTAGCATCGTTTGCAGCATTACTATCTGCAGTAGGTGCGACCGGCTGTTTAGAAGGTAGAGTAGACAGGCTCATAATATGACAACGAATAGATAAGTAAAAGATAGAGATAACCAAAATATGGATATTAAGAACGAACAAAGAGAAGGGTGGACAATATTTATAAACTACTAGGTTTATAAGCTACTAAGTTCCTGAGTTTATAAGCTACTAAGTTTGTAAGTTGCTGAGTTTATAAGCTATTGACAGGCCTGACACCGACCGCTAAGTTCGATCACACTGCGTTCAACGACGAATCCCACATCCTGCTCAGCAAAGGACATTATTTCTTGAACGGGTAGGCTACTGCATTCTTGCACACGTTGGCACTGCCCGCAGATCAGGAACGCCGCTGTATGCTGTGCTCTTGGATGGCAGCAAGGCACATAAGCATTAATAGAAGTCAATTGATGAATCAAACCTTCGCTTAATAAAAACTCTAAACTGCGATAAACCGTTGGTGGGGCGACGTTCTTTGTGGTTTTTCTTTTGCCCGACTGATCTTTTGTTTCGTCACTATTGTCAGTATCTGATAGACGCACACTCTGTAATTGAGCGATCAAGTCGTAGGCACCGATAGGCTTGTTTGCTTCTAATATCAGCTGATATATTTGCTGACGTAACGCAGTAAAACGTGAGCCATTTAAGCGACACTGCTCTTTTGCAGCGTTGAGGCGCTCTATGACGTCCTGTGGCGTAAAGTCTTGCGCATCATGCAGATGTTCACAAATGGATGAATGAGTAGACATGGTACCGACTCCTAGAAATAAAATGGCTTTTTTATTATGTTTTTTATTGTTATAGTATAACATAATAAAACGAAAAGAAGATAAGCTGTCTTAAGCTATCTGGTATCTATTACGTTTTCATCAAATGCGTTATTTCATGACTAACACTCATTCTTCATCACCTATATAGCGAAGATACCAACTATGAACTCAGTTTTTAATCACCTAATACGCCCAACCACTATACTAAAACGTTTACTAATTTCAGGCATGGCGCTGAGTCTTCTGACACTAAGTGCTCAAGCAGCAACCGTAAGTGTAAGCAACTATCCGATGTTTTTACTCAGTGAAGCGGTCACTGAAGGCGCACCATCAGCCAATAGAATCTTACAGGCAGGTGATGTTGGGCATCATGGTAGTGTTAGTCCAAGTGATATGAAAGCCATTAAAGACAGCAAATTTGTAGTCTGGTTTGGGCCTGTATTAGAGAATAGTCTAACTGGTAGTTTGAAAAATGCACCCAACGCCATTGCTATGTTTGAGTTTGATGCGTTTAACCGCTATCCGCTGCGAGACGTAAAAGGCGAGGCAATTGAAGGTACGCTAGATCCACATATTTGGTTAGATCCTGAAAATGCTAAAGCTATTACCCGTGCACTAGCCGTGATCCACAGCCATGCTAATCCGGAGTATACAAGCACTTATCAAGCCAATGTTAAAAAATTTGCGGAACGTATGGATAAAGCGGTCGCTGACGTACAGAAAGGCACACAGGAAAATCGCCCTTACTGGGCATATCATGATGCCTATCAATACATTGAAAAAGCTGCTCATATAAAATTAGCCGGTAGTCTAAGTCCGGATCATCATATTTCTCCTAAAGCCAGCCAGCTACTTTGGTTGAATAAGAATCGTCCTGTGAAGCAAATGTGTATGGTTAACCAAGGCACTGTTTCAAAAGGTCTGCTTGCCAAACTGCAGCCAGTCAATACAACCATACAAGTCGAAGACATGAGTAATAATAGCAAAGACTTTATTAGTAGTTGGCAAACTATGGCTCAACAAATTAATAAGTGTGTTGCACAATAGAGGCGATATAGATTACTACATTATAAGCCGCGTAGAAGTATCTATGTGAGAGCGTGATATGAACTTGGTAAGTGAAAATGCGCTATTACCATAACTGTTTTGAGTTAGGTTACTGATAAAAGTCATATTTTACTTGCTTAATAGTTACGCTCTACCTATAATAAGTAGCGTTTTATTTTGGCCGAAAGGTAATGCCTGTAGAGTAAGTCATTCACGGATAAAATTATCATAAGTATGATATATTGTCCCAATGCTGTAAGGGCTATAGGAATACCGATGACCAAGCCTGCCAAACGCACGCAAAAAGACAAGATTGGCATCTATATTAAACGACAAGCATGGATACTATTTATCCTTATTATCATTGCTTGGTTAGTAGATACTATTTGGCTACATAGTGAACTTACGATAGCAAAAAGCGCTGCAATTGGTGCGCTATTAAGTTTTATCACTCAAGCAGTATTTGCGTTTTTTATTTTTTGGTACACCGGATATCGCGCGCGCCAACACATCGTTAGCCAGCTATATCGGGGTCAAATGTCAAAATGGTTATTGACCGTGTTTGGTTTTGCACTAATTTTTATTACCGTACAACCCCTATCTGCGCCAGCGCTGTTTATCGGTTTTATGGTAATGCAAATTAGTCACAGTTGGATGTTGTGGCATATACGCTAGCGCTAATAAATGATCGCTAAACAGATGGTTTATTAATAGTACTGGCAAGTCACCCTGCCGTCCAGCTTCTCTATGACTAGTTCGAAAAGTCGAAGCACAACGCTGTCTTAGGATAGTACCAGTGATTATAAAGACCGCACTATGAGTCTCAATGTTAGACGTAGTATGCAGTAAGAGGGTAGGGGTTATTCAACTATCTGTATTGCTGATAATTAGATTACTGATATCTAATTATGGTTAGTGGCTATATTAGCAAGTAAAACTGGTGGCTAACTTATTCATACAGTGGATAAAAAAATCACAATTGACTTTACACGAATACAACGCTGCATTAATATAGGCGGCTAAATATTTTGCTTATAAGCGCTATATTAGGCGCCGATCGTAAAAAACGGTCAGTGGGCAAGCACATATATAATAATTTTGCGTATAAAAATGCAAGGGCTATTACTGATTCATCATAAGCCCTTTTTTGATAGCTAAAATTTATCTCAAGCTATCAATTATTGCATATTAGTAATAGAACTATGGGTTGGATGTTGTTGGTTACATGAGCGCTTTAGCATGAATTATTTGCTTGCTTATAAGCACATCAAATAAAACACTAAAACCTCATCAGATGACAACCATATTTTTGGTAGTTGATTAAATCGTTGATTAATAAGAAGCTTACATTATGGCATCCGAGCAAACATCATCAGAATATATCTCTCACCACTTAACGAATTGGACGTACGGCTATCTGCCGGGCGAAGGTTGGAAAGTTGCCTATACTGCTGAAGAAGCAGGGCTAATGGGCTTTAAAGCTATCCATCTTGACTCTATGCTATGGTCAATTGGTCTGGGCATTCTATTTTGTACCATCTTTTGGATGGTTGCCAAAAAAGTCACTTCAGGCGTGCCAGGTAAAATGCAGGCAGCAGTTGAATTGATCGTTGAGTTTGTTGATAACAACGTTCGTGATTCATACAGTGGTACATCAAAACTGATTGCACCATTGGCGTTGACCATCTTTGTTTGGATCTTTTTGATGAACTTGATGGATTTAATACCTGTTGACTTCGTTCCAGGTATTGCGGGACAAATTGGTGCTGCAATGGGCCATGATCCAAATCATGTTTTCTTTAAGATTGTTCCAACGACTGATCCTAACATCACGCTTGGCATGTCTTTCTCTGTCTTTGCACTGATTATCTTTTATAGCATTAAAGAAAAAGGTTTAGGCGGCTTTATTGGTGAATTAACACTACATCCGTTTGGCGCCAAAAACCCAATCGTACAAGCGATTTTGATTCCCATCAACTTCATCCTAGAAGCAGTTACTCTAATAGCCAAACCTGTATCACTTGGTTTGCGTCTATTCGGTAATATGTATGCTGGGGAATTGATTTTCATACTGATTGCTCTAATGCCGTTTTGGATTCAATGGGCGTTATCGGTACCGTGGGCTATCTTCCACATCTTAGTTATTACACTTCAAGCGTTCGTATTTATGATGCTGACGATAGTTTACATGTCGCTTGCATCATCAACTGAACATTAATTAGACATTCAATAGGTAAATGAGGATACATCAATGGATCCAGTATTAGGTGGTTACACAGTTATCGCAGTAGCGCTACTTATCGGTCTTGGCGCACTTGGCACAGGTATTGGTTTTGCTATTCTAGGTGGTAAATTCCTAGAAGGCGTAGCACGTCAGCCAGAACTAGGCTCACAGCTACAAACTCGTATGTTCATCGTAGCAGGTCTTCTTGATGCTATTCCGATGATCGGTGTTGGTATTGCTATGCTATTGTTATTCGCTAACCCTCTAGCAGGTTAATCAGAAAGCTCAGTTGTAAATGTTTGGTAGTCAAAGTTTGTATCTTAACCATAGCCAAAGTTTGGCTATCAAATATGATCAATGAAACTGATTTTTCATTAACAAAGAGGTGATCACGTGAATATCAATTCTACCCTCATCGGTCAAGCCATTGCTTTTGCAATCTTTGTGATGTTCTGCATGAAATTCGTGTGGCCACCACTTATTGGTGCCATCAATGAGCGTCAGCGTAAAATTGCTGAAGGCCTGAATGCCGCAGAAAAAGCAAAAGCAGACCTGGCGACCGCGGAGCAAGATGTCCAGCAGGAGCTTACTCTTGCAAAGACTAAAGCTGCTGCTCTAATCGAGCAAGCGAACAAGAGTGCCAACCAGCTTGTCGAAGATGCAAAAACGCAGGCCCAAGCGGAAGGCGAGCGCATTCGTCAACAAGCGCAAGCATCTATCGATCAAGAAATCAATCAAGCGCGTGAATCATTACGTGCCCAAGTTGCTGAACTGGCTGTACTTGGTGCAGAGAAGATTTTGCAAGACAAAGTCGATGTGCAAAAACATGCCAGTATGTTAGACCAACTGGCGGCGAAGCTGTAATTGTGAGGATATAATGGCTGACTTATCAACCTTAGCACGACCGTACGCTAAAGCCGCGTTTGACTATGCCAACGAAAACGGCGCAGTCAACGAGTGGGAAAACTTCTTACTTGTTGCTAGCACTGTTGTCAATGACAAGTCGTTCAGTACTTGGCTAGACAATCCAGCTGTTTCTGCTGAGCATAAGTCAGCTGCTTTGGTCGATCTTTATGATACGCAAGTAGCTAGCGCTAATGATTCTGCTTTTAAGCAGTTATTAAGCGAAGCTCAAGGGACTAGCCTTGACAGTAACGTAAGCTATCCAAAAGTATCAGTAGCACTTAGTAACTTCGTTAAACAGTTATCAGAACAAGAGCGTCTGGCGCTGCTTCCTGAAGTTTATGAGCATTATCGCCGTCACAAGGCAATAAGCTTAAAGCAGCTTGACGCATATGTGACCTCTGCCTACCCATTGACTGATGAACAGCGTCAAACGCTACAAACGCGTCTTGCTGCCTCGCTAAATGCTAGTGTAGTGATTCACGAATCAGTTGATCCAAGTCTATTGGCAGGCGCTACAATCAAAGTCGGTGACAAAGTCATTGATGATTCGATGCGCGGCAAGTTACAACAGTTAAAAACACAGCTAACTGCCTAATGCCAATCATCAATACAGTCAAATATTGGCTGTATGATTATAAGAGCAATTAAGTCAGTGGGCGGGTTATCATAAATTAAAGGAAACAAGGCAATGCAACAATTGAATCCAGCGGAAATCAGTAACCTGATTAAGCAGCGTATTCAAGACCTTGATGCGGGTGCAACTGCAAAGAATGAAGGCACGATTGTCAAAGTATCTGACGGTATCGTGCAGATTCATGGTCTTGAAGATGCCATGTACGGCGAAATGATTGAGTTTGAAGGCGAAATCTACGGAATGGCTCTAAACTTAGAGCGTGATTCTGTTGGCGCGGTAGTACTTGGTGATTACCTAAAGCTGCAAGAAGGTCAAAAAGCCTATTGTACTGGTCGTATTCTTGAAGTACCAGTAGGTCCTGAGCTGTTAGGCCGTGTTGTTGATGCTTTGGGTAATCCTATTGATGGCAAAGGTCCTATCGATGCCAAGATGACTGATAAAGTCGAAAAGATCGCTCCAGGCGTTATCGACCGTCAATCAGTAGATCAACCAGTAATGACTGGTTATAAAGCCGTTGATACCATGATTCCAATCGGTCGTGGTCAGCGTGAGCTTATCATTGGTGACCGTCAGACTGGTAAAACAGCGATGGCTATCGATGCGATCATCGCACAGAAAGCTTCAGGCATTAAATGTGTATACGTGGCTATCGGACAGAAACGTTCAACTATCGCTAACGTAGTACGTAAGCTTGAGCAAACTGGCGCACTAGAATATACCACTGTTGTGGTTGCTTCAGCATCAGAGCCTGCAGCACTTCAGTATATTGCACCGTATTCAGGTTGTACGATGGGCGAATACTTCCGTGACCGCGGCGAAGATGCACTGATTGTATTTGATGACTTATCAAAGCAAGCAGTTGCTTATCGTCAGATTTCACTACTATTACGTCGTCCGCCAGGTCGTGAAGCTTATCCTGGTGACGTATTCTATTTACACTCACGCCTACTTGAGCGTGCATCGCGTGTAAATGCTGATTATGTGGAAAAGTTCACTAACGGTGAAGTGAAAGGTAAAACTGGTTCTTTAACCGCACTACCAATCATTGAAACACAAGCTGGTGACGTATCTGCATTCGTACCAACCAACGTGATTTCGATCACTGATGGTCAGATCTTCCTAGAGTCTAGTTTATTCGCCTCAGGTATCCGTCCAGCAGTAAACGCTGGTATCTCGGTATCTCGTGTTGGTGGTGCCGCTCAGACTAAGATCATCAAAAAGCTATCTGGTGGTATTCGTACCGCTCTAGCTCAGTATCGTGAATTGGCAGCATTTGCTCAGTTCGCCTCAGATCTTGATGACGCAACTCGCGAACAGCTTGATCATGGTGAGCGTGTAACTGAATTGATGAAGCAGAAGCAGTATCAGCCGATGTCAATCTCTGAGCAAGCAGCCGTTATCTATGCTTCAAACGAAGGCTTCTTAGCTGACGTACCTGTCGAAAAGATTGGTTCTTTCGAAGAAGCGTACCTACGTTATATGCATGATGAGCAAAGTGAATTGATGCGTGAGATTGATGACACTGCGAACTACAATGATGATATCGCAGGTCGTTTAAAGTCATCTCTAGAGACCTTTAAACAAAATCACAGTTATTAATTTAACGGGTTAAGCCGAATTGGTTATAACTGTAGCTTAGAGCTGATAAAGTGGCGCGTTGTCTGACCAGATATTTGCGCCACTGTTTTAACCATTACCGGTATTAGATCGCGTAATGCCACAAGATATAAAATGTTATTCTGTAGGATTGATGTTGTATATCAAACGATTGTCGCATGCGCCAATGCTTTTTAACCCTCTTATATTGGAATCATTATGGCAAGCTTAAAAGAGATACGTGCCAAAGTCACCAGTATTAAAAGCACCCAGAAAATTACTCGTGCTATGCAAATGGTAGCGGCAAGTAAAATGCGCCGTGCGCAAGAGCGCATGGAAGTGGGTCGCCCGTATGCTGATAGTATGCGCCGGGTTATTTCACATTTGGTGCATGCCTCATCAGACTACAAACATCCGTATATGGTATCGCGTCCAGTCAATAAGGTTGGCTATATTGTCATTACCTCTGACCGTGGCCTAGCGGGTGGTTTGAATATTAACTTATTCAAAGCCCTAACTAAAAGTATCCAAGATTATCAAGATCAGTCTGTACAAGCTGAGTTTGCAGTCATCGGTGCCAAAGGTGTGAGTTTCTTTAAAAACTTTGGTGGTAAAGTTACATCGGCTGTGACCGATTATGGCGATAAACCAACGTTTGAACAATTGAATGCACCGGTTCAAGCGATGCTTGAAGACTATAGTAACGGTAATATTGACCGTATCTATGTGGTCTACAACCGATTCATCAATGCGATGACTCAGAAACCAACAGTCAATCAGTTGGTTCCTCTACCAGAGCAGTCATTTGATGATGAAGACAGTGGTCTACAGACAGAACTTAGCTGGGATTATATCTACGAGCCTGACATCAAGACGTTAATTGATGAATTGCTTGGTCGCTATATTGAGTCGATTGTTTATCAAGCGGTAATGGAAAACATTGCCTCTGAGCAGTCTTCACGTATGGTTGCGATGAAAGCGGCAACAGATAATGCTGGTGACCTTATTAACGATTTACAGTTGGTTTATAACAAGCTGCGTCAAGCGGCGATTACCCGAGAAATCTCGGAAATCGTTGGCGGTGCTGCTGCTGTTTCATAATTGACTACACCTATATATAGAAGTTCAAGGAGAACGCAATGAGTAGCGGTCGTATTGTACAGATTATTGGCGCGGTTCTTGACGTTGAGTTCAACCGTAATGAAGTTCCTCAAATTTTTGATGCCTTGCAAGTAGACGGTACCGAAACTACCCTAGAAGTACAGCAACAGCTAGGTGACGGTATTGTACGTACTATTGCAATGGGTTCAACCGAAGGTTTAAAGCGTAACCTACCTGTTACTAATACTGGCGCACCTATCTCTGTGCCTGTAGGTACTGGTACGCTAGGTCGCATCATGGATGTTCTTGGTCGTCCTATCGATGAAGAAGGTCCTGTTGTTGCTGACGAAAAATGGTCTATCCACCGTGAAGCGCCAAGCTACGCGGATCAGTCAAACAGCACTGAGCTACTAGAAACTGGTATTAAAGTTATCGATCTACTTTGCCCGTTTGCTAAAGGTGGTAAAGTTGGTCTGTTTGGCGGTGCTGGTGTTGGTAAAACCGTTAACATGATGGAGCTGATTAACAACATCGCTCTAAAACATGAAGGTTTGTCAGTCTTTGCTGGTGTTGGTGAGCGTACTCGTGAAGGTAACGATTTCTATCACGAAATGCAGGAAGCTGGCGTTGTAAACACTGAAGACTTTAGTAAGTCTAAAGTAGCAATGGTATATGGCCAGATGAATGAGCCACCGGGTAACCGTTTACGTGTTGCACTGTCTGGTTTGACCATGGCTGAGTACTTCCGTGATACCAAAGATCCTGTTACTGGCAAAGGTCGTGACGTACTATTGTTTGTTGATAACATCTACCGTTATACACTAGCGGGTACAGAAGTATCAGCACTACTTGGTCGTATGCCGTCAGCAGTTGGTTATCAGCCAACACTAGCTGAAGAGATGGGCTTACTACAAGAACGTATTACGTCAACTCAGTCAGGCTCTATTACTTCAGTTCAGGCGGTATACGTACCTGCGGATGACTTGACCGATCCATCACCTGCTACAACGTTTGCTCACTTGGATGCAACCGTTGTACTAAGCCGTGATATCGCATCACAAGGTATCTATCCTGCGGTTGATCCATTGGATTCAACATCACGTCAGCTAGATCCACAAGTAATCGGCGAAGATCATTACAACGTTGCTCGTGGTGTTCAGGAAGTTCTACAGCGTTATAAAGAGCTTAAAGACATCATCGCTATCTTGGGTATGGATGAGTTATCAGAAGAAGATAAACTGGTTGTTTATCGTGCTCGTAAGATCCAGCGCTTCTTGTCTCAGCCATTCCACGTAGCCGAAGTCTTCACTGGTGCACCTGGTAAATACGTACCACTACGCGATACCATTGCTAGCTTTAAAGCAATCATCGCTGGTGAATATGATGACCTACCAGAGCAGGCATTCTACATGGCTGGTAGCATCGATGAAGTAGTCGCTAAAGCTGAAAAAATGAAGTCTAAGTCAGCGTAAGTTGTATAAGCATAAGCTAACGAGTAGATATAATATAAACCTTGTATCTACTCTTCAGTAACGCATCGCAGTTTTACTGTTTTTTGATCGCGCTTTGATGGTAAGGAATTAAGTATGGCAACGTTACAATGTCGCGTCGTAAGTGCTCGTGAAGAGTTATATTCAGGCGAAATTAGCATGTTAATAGCTACTGGTACCGAAGGCGAGATTGGTGTATTGCCAGGTCACACACCGCTTATTACTTTGCTAAAGCCAGGTGCAATGCGAGTGCAAACACCAAACGGTGAAGAAGAAGTAATTTACGTCTCAGGTGGTGTATTAGAAGTACAGCCTAAGATGGTTACGGTATTGGCTGATACAGCCATGCGTGCACACAATCTTGACGAAAGCAAAATCGTTGAAGCACGTAAAAAAGCTGAGCAAATGCTAGTTAACCAGTCTGATACGCTACAAACAAATGCGGCTTTGGCCTCACTTGCAGAGTCAGTAGGACAATTACAGACTATCCGTAAGTACAAAAACCGCGCGTAATTTATTACTGATAGCTCTAGCTAATCATTTAGAGTTATCGCTAAAAGTAATAATAAAAAGACAGTCCATTATATGGGCTGTTTTTTTATGTCTATTCGTTATGAAATTAACGGTTCTGAGGTAAATACACACGGTTATTACTTGGATAGTATTTGTAGTAGTTCAATCTATTCTCAGAAAAAATCTTTTATTATCAATGAATCATCGCCTATTAGAATTTTCTTAAAAAGACACTGGCGACAGCGTTAATATATGGTTATATTAGACATAACGTATTATAAGTAACGAGCAGTAACTGTACGCGATAACGTTGGCTCGATGGTTTGGATAATTAGCAAACGATAGATAATACAAATTGCAATGTACTAACGAAGTAATTGACGTAATTTCTGGACGCAAACTAAAGTTTTGATAGGGGTAGTTTATAGGTTTTGTTACCGACTATAAGCTATAGTATAGGAAGCTGATAATTTAATAGTATACTGTGCTACCAAGTTTGTAACAGCTATACGAACATCAATTGTGCCACTATATGGTGCTATTAATTTTACCGCTCTTACTTTTACTGCTTTTAAATTAGATGTATTAGAGGATATAACAATGACAACGAATGAAGAAGACAACACCCCCCGAATCTTGATTGTTGAAGATGATGAGCGCCTGGCCATGTTGACTCAAGATTACTTGGTCAAAAATGGTTTAGAAGTGGCAATTGAAACTGATGGTAATCGTGCTATTCGCCGTATCGTCAATGAGCAACCAGATATGGTTGTACTGGATGTCATGCTACCTGGTAGTGATGGTTTGACTGTCTGCCGTGAAGTTCGTCCGCACTATCAAAATCCAATTTTGATGTTGACTGCACGTACTGAAGACATGGATCAGGTATTGGGTCTTGAAATGGGTGCTGACGACTATGTTGCCAAGCCTGCTCAGCCACGTGTATTGCTTGCACGTATTCGCGCGCTACTGCGCCGCTCAGAAAATGCACCATCAGAAGATGTGCCACAACGTCTAGAGTTTGGCGAGTTAGTCATCGACAATGGTGGTCGTTCAGTTAACCTAGGTGATGAGTTGGTTGATTTCACAAGTGCTGAATATGATTTACTATGGTTGCTTGCTTCTAATGCAGGTCGTATCCTATCTCGTGAAGATATCTTTGAGCGTCTACGCGGTATTGAGTATGATGGTCAAGATCGTTCAATTGACGTACGTATCTCACGTATTCGTCCAAAAATCGGTGATGATCCAGAAAATCCAAAGCGTATTAAGACCGTACGTAGTAAAGGCTATCTATTCGTAAAAGAAGGCAACTAATATTGTTGCTTTTATAGGTTGATTAATTATTAATCACTATTCGAAAAAACCAGCAACGATGCTGGTTTTTTTGTGGCTAAATTTTAATTTTTAAACTTAAATGCAGTGTTATGTGGTTTAATTAAGACATTATTATAGACGCTGACTAAATATATGTCATACATATAAGTCTTTGGATGATTGCTGCATATGGATTAAAATGCGGTAATTAAAAGTCAAAGTTAAAGTTTATCCCTATTCAATCATGTTCGATATCGTCAAACACATAGCACTACCTATATGTTTGATGATATTGGCAATCTCTATTTATTAAGTTGGTCACGGCACGTATGTCATTAGTCTCTTCTTTAAAACACAGTATTTTTGTTCGTATCTATGCTGGGCTACTTATAGTCTGCTTGTGTGTGGCATTGTTTGCGCAGTTATTGATGGATACCATTAATAAGGAGCGTGTGCAGTCCTATCGTGAAAATATGGCAATGGGGGCTTTCCATTTGGTGAGTGAAGGAATCTCTCACCAAAATAGCGAAGAAGAGCGTGAATATTGGTTATCAGATGCGAGTAGTTTGTTTGGTACTACTTTTAAAGTCTTGCCTATTGACGAAGTAGATTTTAGCGCCAGTGAGCTACGCCGTTTTAAAAATGATAATACCGTTGTGCGTTATTTCAACCAGCCTGTATATGCAGATGTTTATTATCGTTTGCCAGACAACAAGAGTGTGTTAACAGCAAGAATCTCTCAAGTTACCGAACAGCAAGTACGGGCAATCGCGGTCTTTTTATTAGATGACTTGTCTTATCACATGACATTATCGGACAAGCGTGCACGTTTGGCTGAATTGGAAAAAAAGTTTTCTTTTCCTTTAGCGTTCAAAGCAGTCAATACACTTGAGTTAGATTCAGATCAGATGTCTCGTCTGCGTCGTGACGAAGTCGTCATATCACTGCAAGATACTAATAGTAGTACAAGTAACTCGGCGATTAGAGTAGTGGTACCCTCTGAAATCAATGATATGGCAATTTTGATTGGGCCTATACCGTTATTTAATTGGTTCCCGCTCAACTTAATTATTAGTATGATTCTTATTAGCATGTTCCTAATTAGCTTAGGTGTATATGCGCTCATCTTCCCGCTTGAACGTAAGCTACAATTGATTCAGGTAGGTGTAAATGAGGTCAGCCAAGGTAACCTTGATATTCAAGTACAGGTTATTGGTCAAGATGAAATAGCACGTTTGTCAGCGACTTTTAATGCCATGACCTCGCATATTAAGCGTTTGATTGAATCACAGCGAGAGCTTACCCGAGCGGTCTCACATGAGCTGCGTACGCCAGTGGCTCGTATTCGATTTGCGGTAGATATGCTTGCTGATACGGATGACGAAGACTCACGTTTTATGCAGCGTGACTATATTGATGAAGATATTGAATCGCTTAATGGTTTGATTGATGAGATTTTGACCTATGCTAAGCTTGAGGAAGGGTCACCAAAGTTAGACTTAGAGCCAGTAAACTTAAGAGAGCTGTTAGAGCAGATCGAGCGCGAAACCAATGCGCTAGGTAAACCCATCAAAATAGTAACCAGTTTGCCAAATGCCAAAGTAACGGCAGTTGCAGATAGACGCTACTTACACCGTGTGATTCAGAACCTTGCAGGTAATGCGTTACGCTATGCAGAAACAACCATTATCATTAGTGCTGGTGTCAAAAAAGGCAATGCCTTCGTTAGTGTCGAAGATGATGGACATGGTATTCCTGAAGCAGATCGCGAAAAAGTATTCATTCCATTCTCACGCTTAGATGACAGCCGTACACGCGCGTCAGGTGGCTATGGCCTAGGCTTGTCTATTGTATCGCGTATTGCCTTTTGGTTTAATGGTAGTATGAAGGTAGATGAGAGTCGTGAGTTAGGCGGCGCAAGGTTCGTGATGACGTGGCCTATTAAACCATTGACGCAAATTCTTGCTGCTGATGAATTGACGCAGGAGAAAAGCGAGCGCGACTTCGATACTAAGTTGTCAGATTAGACCAAGTTATAGGGCTAAGCTATAAGAGCAAGCTATCAGACTAAATCATCAGACTACGCCATAATTATTAGTCATGATACTAAAGATAACCAGCGTCATCTTAACGGTATAACACGATAGCGCTTTATAGCTAGGTGACGCGCTTGTCGCTATTTTTAAGACAGTTGGACAATGTCATAGGAGAGCATAGGATGCCGTATTTATTTGGTGGCTTGGTAGTGTTGAATGCGATTACGCTAGGCTATTATTTATTTTTAAAACAGCCGTCAACGACCCAAACACTACAAACAGCTCAGGCTGAAATTACCCAGCCACTAGCTTTCACTAATAGTGCTGAGTATATTCCACCGGCTATTGGTAGCAAAGACTAGCGTTGACCTCTTTGCTTATTCAAATTAAAGTTTCATCGCTATTTTGAATTTGTCACCGTACTGTCTACCTCAGATACCTCTTCTACTTCAGCCGCTAATGTCGTATCTCCAGCGACTTTAGAGAGTAGGGGAATACGTACGCATACTTGTAGCCCACCTTCAGGGTGGTTAATGGCTTCAACAGTACCATGATGTAATCGTGCAATACGATCAACAATTGCAAGACCTAGTCCGCTACCTTGAGTAGTCCGTGCCGTCTCTCCACGTTCAAACGGTTGCATAATTCGCTCTAATTGATCGTCAGCGACGCCATCACCGCAATCTCGTACACAAATCACTAGTTGTTCTTGAGCTTCTTTGTTCACAACATTTTCGCTGACCACATCCGTATCTTCGTCTTCGACAGTTTCTATAAATGTTGGTATAACCGTAGCCGATAAATAAATAGGTGGCTTTCCATAACGATTGGCATTATTAACCAAGTTGATAATCAGACGCTTGATGGATAATGGACGTACGGGAACGACCTTGTCGCATTCTGACTCATATACAAACTTCATTGGCGCAAACTGCACCATGATTTCATTAAATATAGTGTCTAGATTGGTCAAACTGACTGGCTCATCAGAACCGTCTTTCATAAACGAGATGAACTGCTCCAAAATGGCATCCATATCCTCAATATCGTAAATCAGCCCTTCACGGAAAAAATCATCTGGTAGCATTTCTGCGGTTAAGCGCATACGTGTCAACGGCGTCCGCAGATCGTGTGAGATGCCGGCGAGCATAATGGTTCGCTCTTTCTGCGCTTGATTCAATGTCGTAAACAGTCGGTTAAACGCCATATTAACTTGACGTATTTCTGTGGGGCCTTTTTGCGTTGGCAGTGTGGTTGCATGACCGAGACGAATATAGTTAGTAGCTGCACGTTGTAGGTAGCGTAGTGGGCGATTTAACTGACGCGCTAATAGAATAATTGTGAGTAACGATAGGATAGGCAGTCCGATCAAAAATAGCACCAACAACGTTGGGCTATATTGTGAATAGTAAACCACAGGCTCACGCACCCAAAAACTGTCATCACGGCTATCTTGTACCCATAGCTGCGGTGTTGGCTTAAATTTAAAATAAACCTCTACAGGGCGGCCGAGCTGCGCACCGATTTCACGCTGTAGTACGTCCGTAAAAAAGCTCACGAACGGCTTATCAGCGACTTCTGGAAAGTCGCTTGGGTTATTCACCACGACGACATGAGAGTGCTGGTAAATCCATTGACGTACTTCGGGACGACCTTGCCAGTCTTTATTGACGCTATTGATCAGCTGTAATTCACTCGTCAAATAACGCGCATGGTTTTTTAGCTCTGGCAGATACAGACTACGCCAAAAGAACAAAATCGATAAGCTCACACTGATAAGCACGATAAAGGCAACCATCAAGGTCGTTAGCCAAGTGTTAGAATAAGAGCGTGGCAGCCAACCTTTACGACGCGGCTTTGGGTTCGGAGAGATCATATGTGTCCAACAGAGTAAAAGAAAAGTTAGTGTGATATAGCGTGTAGCTCTTTAATTGCGATTGCCTTAAAGCTAGTCCGTGCATCAATTTATAGCGGTATATCATAGAATAGCATAATCAATAAATAGTACTGATACAGTATGCAATCGACGAGCGAGCGAGATAGTTATTGGAATAGGTATAAAATTAAGCTTAAGGATAAATGTACTTAGCAATCATCTGTTTTTCAGAGAGAGCGATAGTAATCTATAGAATCTAAAGAAAAACTTTAAAAATAAGCCATTATCATCAGTTATATTTTACTTAGGTCGACATTTAAGCTATTGTTAATAAATAATTAAATATGCACAGTTTATGTTTTCAACAAATAAAGACTGTGATATAATTATGCCCTTTTTGGTATACCTGCGAAAGAGAGAATTCACATGGTTGTTATTCGTTTAGCACGGGGCGGTGCCAAGAAACGCCCATTTTATCAAGTAGTTGTTGCTGATCAACGCCGCGCGCGTGACGGTCGCTATATTGAAAACATCGGCTTTTTTAACCCACTCGCTAAAGAGTCTGAAGAAGCAGTACGCCTCAACATGGAAGCGTACAATGCGTGGATCGCAAAAGGTGCACAACCTTCAGATCGCGTTGCTTCATTAGCAAAAGCTTACAACAAGTCTGCAGCTCAAACTGAAGCAACTGCTTAAGTTTTGGTTGTTACTGAGACGTTCGTAGCAAAACTATGACATGACTCAGTAGACTTTAGAATACATAGCGTAACTGGTCTGACCAGGGTGCGCCATTAACTGTTTATCGCTTTTGACGCAATTGTTTTTGCAATTGCTGTTTTAATCATTGTTAGGTTAGCTGCTATGTCATCTGTTCCAAACGCTAGTGCCCTTATGAAAATTGGTCAGCTTAAGAAGCCTTACGGCATTAAAGGCTGGCTTTGGGTATTCAGTGATACGGATGACCGTACAGCAATATTCGACATGAAGCCGTGGTGGATGAAAACTGCCACTGGCATGAAACCTTTGACTGTGAAGGCTTGGCGTGAGCAAGGAACAGGAATTGTGGCTCAATTTGAGCAGATTCCTGATCGTAATGTTGCTGAGACTTTGAACGGTGTTACCGTTTGGGTCGAACAAAACGTCCTACCTGAAACAGCTGAAGACGAATATTATTGGTCGGATTTGGTCAGTCTGCGCGTGATGAACGAGCAGGATGAGTATCTAGGTAATATCACTGAAATGTTTGAAACCGGTGCCCATGACATCATGCGTGTAACGGCAAATTCAGACAGTTTGGACAATGAAGAACGCCTGATTCCATGGCATAAGCAAACTGTGATAGAAGTCAATATGACTGAAAAAACAGTGCTTGTGGCATGGCCGAGTGATTACTGATAACGTTTCTGGCTTTTTAGTCAGACGTTATTATTACTTACACCGATTGTTTTAGCCTTAACGCAAGTAGACATCAGATGTATTTTGCCGTAATTAGTATTTTTCCTGAGATGTTTGCCACGATTCGTGAATTTGGAATCACGGGCCGAGCAGTGACTCAAGAGCAAGTTACGATTGAATGCATTAATCCACGTGATTATACCACCGATAACTATCGCCGTATTGATGAGCGCCCTTATGGGGGTGGTCCTGGGATGGTGATGATGGCTGAGCCATTATCGAAAGCCATTGAGGATGCACGATTGCGTGCCAGTCAGCATGGTTGCCGTGTCGATAGTGAGCACTGTCCGGTGATTTATATGTCGCCGCAAGGGCAAACGCTTAGTGAGAGTAGCGTAGTCAATATGACTGATTACGATGGCATGATTTTATTATGCGGTCGTTATGAAGGTATTGACGAGCGTTTACTATCACAATATGTCGATATGGAAGTATCGTTAGGTGATTACGTGTTGACTGGTGGCGAGTTGCCAGCAATGGTGCTGATGGATAGTGTGATACGTCGTTTGCCCGATATCATGGGTGATGACAAGTCAGCGGAGCAAGACTCTTTTGTCGATGGCTTGCTTGACTGTCCACACTATACTAAGCCGCATGAGTTTGCGGGTATAGCGGTTCCTGAGGTATTACTTTCAGGTCACCATGCCAATATCGCTAAGTGGCGTTTTAGTCAGCAAGTCAGTCGTACGCAAACGCGTCGTCCAGACTTATGGCAAGCGTTTACTCCAACGGTAGAGCAAGCGAAGTGGTTGAAAGCATTGGCCAAAGCAGATAAAAAGTAGATGTTTAAAATCTAATTTTATCGTTACTAAGTTTGATAAACAGTTAAGAAACAGAATTTTGAGCAATAATAAAACGAGTCATAGCATAGTGGCCGTTGGTTATAACCCATTTACGTTGTGTCTCACTATAAAGAGATGCGATTAATTATTACAAACAGGTGATATGCGTCAAGCCTCTATTATCTAATGTGAGGAGATAACTCTCATGAGCAACAAGCATCCATTGGTTCAGGTCATCGAAAACGCTCAATTGCTTGAGCGCCCAAGCTTTGCACCCGGCGATACCGTTGTGGTACAAGTAAAAGTACGTGAAGGTGAGCGTGAGCGTTTACAGGCTTTTGAAGGCGTTGTAATCGCTAAGCGTAACCGCGGTTTAAACTCAGCGTTTACCGTACGTAAAATCTCAAGCGGCGTTGGCGTTGAGCGTGCATTCCAATTGCATTCACCAATCATCGAGAGCATCGAAGTGAAACGTCGCGGTGCTGTTCGCCGTGCGAAACTATACTACTTACGTGAGCGCTCTGGTAAATCAGCACGTATCCGCGAAAAACTTGGTGCTCGTCCAGTTGCTAAGAAAAAAACTGACGCTGGCGTACCTGATGCAGTTGATACTGCACCTGGTATCTAAGCACAAGTTTGCCGTTTTGAGTTAGTCCTATAATTTTAGGATTGGCTCAGGACAAGGTAATAGTAGATACAAGCCCTTATTCATAGGTTTATTTATAAATAAGCGGGCCATACCAAAAAAGACGAAACCCCAATCTATGCGAAAGCTAGATTGGGGTTTTTGTATGTATAGCATTAATTATTTAAGTTTTATCAGCTCTAATAGTGCCAGTTATAAGCTAAAGCTTATTGAGCATCAAATGTATCGATGCGGTTGACTTGCTCTTTGGACTTACTGTATTTGCGCAGTCTAATGTATAAAGTCTTGGTAACGGTCGCGATTAGCTTTTGCTGCTCATCAACGATATCGACTTTATACTCACGGAATACCGCTTCACCTTCTTTTGCCAGCTCTTGAATAGTAATGATTTCAGAGCTAGGTATTTTCATGCGCGCAGTGACTTTACTATTGCCAGGCGCAACAAAATCAATGTGCGAGCTTTTGTCCCACACCACATAATTGCTACCCAATTGATGCATCAACATAAGCATATAAAAAGGGTCAACCATCGAATACAAGCTACCACCGAACTGAGTACCGACGATATTTTTGTTCAGAGTGTTTAGTCCCATGCTGACTACGCACAAACCCTGATCGAGACTGATATGATCGATTTTGATACCTGCACCAATGTATGGTGTATAAGTATTAAGGCGCAGCTTTAATAAATGCGGTGTCAGCAATGGCATGATGCTTTGCTTGGCCCGACGTTTCAAAGTCTCAAGGTTGGTAGGTAATACGCTCATAAACTTGTCCTGTTGCCTTTTCTCAATTTTTTGATTGTATCAATAATGCGGTTTTAAACAGTATCACTGAGAAATAAATCGATAAAAAGTATTTATCATAATTAAAAAGTACTCAGCCTGCTAGCTCTAAAGCGTAACCAAAATGACATATTTATGCCCACTTATAAGTAACGATCGTTATTTATTATAACTATCTTTGCTATTCATCTATGTGATAAAAAACCATCTAGATGTAAATCATTATCAATAAAACGGTCGTTTATTCTAATTCAACATCTACAACAGAGTGGTTTTTTCCTTATGGTTTTCTATTAAGGTTAATTTTGTCTTAAATAGAAACTTTAGTTTATATATTATAATGAGATACATAGTATCTTTAAATGGTTTTAGGTTCGCATTTCATTAAGTCTTGGCATACAATAGTTCGCAGTTTGTAATAGGCGCTTTGGTCTATGACATTAGAGCAGAGCGTGTGTAGTCAATCAAAGACGTAATCGACACAAGGAAATGTGATGAGTAACCCTCAGACCCCATCTTCAGGGTCTAATACGCCGACCTCGAACATAAATCACGACAATCAAGTACAAGGCAGTTATGTAGATTTGCATAAGCCCAGTTCTAGTTTCGACAGTCGTGACGCTTACTTAAACCATGAATTACAAATCATGCAGCCGAAACGCTGGCGTCCTAATTTACCATTCCGTGATTACCGTTTTGAATACGAAGATACTATTCCAGCAATGGCCGCGACCATCGGTAAAGTTGTTATGGTGGGCGCCATTGCAGCAACCTTTGCAGGTCCACTCGGCTTAGGTGATGCGTTTGTCTTAGAAAACGTGCGCTATGAGCTATTGATCGTCTCCTTCTTTATTATCTTATTTTCGGGCTTTTTATTGCCGACAGCCAACCTTGCTGGTACTCACGGCCCACTTATTCCTCTGATTCCTATTGTGGTAGCAGCTGGTGGACACCCGATGGCCTTTGGTTTGCTTATTGGTGCTTTTGGTCTGCTCCTCGCGATTAGTAAAGGGGGGAGTTTGTTAGCTAATTTGACCAGTAAAGGTGTGTGCGGTGGCCTCTTGATTTACTTGGGCTTTATCGGAACCACCTCACAGGTCAAAAACCTCTTTGCTTGGGCAGAAGGGATTGGCATGTCGCATGTTGCTTTCTTTATTATTCTAGCGACTATCCTGCTGTATGCATTGCTTGAGCATTGGCAAAAACGCTGGCTCGCGGTTCCGCTAAGCTGTGTGTTGGGTGGTGGTCTTGCCTTTGCATTGGGCGCACCTTTTGAGTTCAAAACAGCGCCAGGTCTACCAAACATGAACCCAATGTATTGGTGGGGCGAAAATACAGGTTGGATGTTAGGTCTGCCGACGATTGAAAGCTTCATTGTAGTATTGCCGTTTGCTATTTTGGCCGTAGCAATGTGGTCGCCAGATTTCTTAGGCCATCAAGTATTCCAAAAAATCAGCTATCCTAAGCGTACTGAAAAAGTGCTTATGGATATTGATGACACGATGACTAGTGCTTCATTTCGTCAGGTAGTCGGCTCTGTATTGGGCGGCGCAAACTTTGCGTCATCGTGGGGAACGTATATCGTTCCTGCAGCGATTGCCAAACGTCCAATTCCTGCCGGTGCTTTATTGACGGCTCTATTCTGTATTATCGCAGGGGTTTGGGGCTATCCGATGGATTTGGCCATTTGGCAGCCAGTGATGTGTGTGGCCTTGATCGTTGGGGTATTTATTCCATTACTAGAAGCGGGTATGGAGATGACGCGCGAAGGTAAAACCACGCAATCTGCTGCTATCGTGGTATTTGCTTCGGCATTGGTTAACCCAGCCTTTGGTTGGTCGCTCACGTTATTGCTTGATAACTTGGGACTGATTGGCTCTAAAGAACGTAGTGCCAATTTGACTAAGATGAGCCGCTGGATCATACCGGGTATTATGTTTGTGGTACTGACAGGTGTCATGGCTATTGTCGGTATGCTACCGGGTATTCCAGCACTGATGGCAAACTTTCGTCATTAGTAGTATATGATTGTATAAACGATAATAGAACAAACTAAGCCGGCGAAAGCTGGCTTTTTTATGGGTAGCGCTGCGATAATAATTGGCTTGTAAAACAATGACTCTCGCCCCATAACTAGCAGTATTACTAAGATTTTTAAGAGCAATAAATTCTATGGTTAATGTCTCAGAATCGAGTCCTGTCGATGATAAAAAAGCCCGTCTTAAGCATTTGATTAAACGCCTGCCTAACCTGCCAGGGGTGTATAAGATGCTGGGTAAGAACGGCGATATATTATACGTTGGTAAAGCTAAGTCGCTAAAAAGCCGAGTAAATAGCTACTTTGCTAAGACGATAGATCATCCAAAGACGCGGGCGCTAGTGGCGCGGATTCATAATATTGAGACTATTATCACGCGTAGTGAGACCGAAGCGCTATTGCTCGAGCAGAATCTAATTAAGGAGCATCGCCCACCTTATAATGTGTTGCTGCGTGATGATAAATCCTATCTTTATGTGTTTATCTCAGCTGATAAGCCATATCCACGGTTGGCTTACGGTCGCGGTAAAGGCAATCATCAAAAAGGTCGATTTTTTGGCCCGTTTCCCTCTGCACATGCGGCAAAAGAAACATTGTTATTGATGCAGAAGATGTTTCAGATGCGTCAATGTACCAATACCTTTTTTAAGCAGCGTCAGCGTCCTTGTCTGGAGTATCAGATCAAACGTTGTCGTGCACCTTGTGTCGGTTTGGTATCGCCAGAAGAATATGCAGAAGATGTGAATAATACCATTCGTTTTTTAAAGGGCGACTCTAGCGATATCCATAGTACGTTGATTGAAAAGATGGAAGCGTCAGCTGAAGCGTTAGATTTTGAGAAAGCAGTCTTTTATCGCGATCAGCTGTCTATGTTACGCGAGGTGCAAGCAAGGCAAGCGGTCTATACCGTACAAGGTGAGGCAGATGTGATTGCCATTGCCAGTCAGGCTGGCATGACCTGTGTGAACGTGCTGACGGTACGTGGCGGCCGTGTATTGGGCGGGAAAAACTATTTCCCAGATGTGGATAGTAGTGAGTCGTTAGCAGACAATTTATCGGCCTTTATTACGTCATTTTATTTCCAAGTGACCGATGATTTGCCCGCTGAAATCATATTGAGCCATCAGATACCAGATCAGGTAGCAGTGAGTGAAGCATTGGCAACGCACTTTGGTAATAAAGTAGTTATCAAGACCAATGTACGTGAGCATCGCTCAGAGTGGCTAGACTTAGCCACATTGAATACCAGTAATGCACTAAAAACCAAGCTTGGCGATTATCTAGAGCTGCATGCACGCTTTGGTGCACTAAAAGACGTATTGGCGACTGTCACCGATCGGACGATTGATCGCGTCGAATGTTTTGATATCTCACATACGATGGGTGAGGCGACCATTGGTAGCTGCGTGGTGTTTGACCAAGGTGGCTCGCGCCGTCGCGATTACCGTCAATATGCTATCCATGATATCCAAGGCGGCGATGACTATGCCGCGATGAAGCAAGTGCTGACCAGACGTTATAAAAAGCAGCCGTTGCCTGACTTGCTATTGGTTGATGGTGGTAAAGGTCAGCTTGGTATTGCTAAAGAAGTATTAACTGAGTTGGGTATTCTTGGTGACACCTTGCTCATTAGTGTGGCAAAAGGGGAAGGGCGCAAGGCTGGGCTTGAGGTATTGCACTTTATCGATCATGAGCCGTTAGATCTACCGATGGATAGCAAAGCACTGCATTTGCTGATGCATATTCGTGATGAGGCGCATCGTTTTGCGATTACTGCTCACCGTAAAAAACGCGATAAGCGTCGCTCGTCATCAGTGCTAGAGGTAATACCGGGACTGGGTGAAAAACGTCGTCGTGATTTGCTCAATCACTTTGGTGGTATGCAGCAGCTGCTTGGTGCTTCACAGCAGGAGTTGGCAGGCGTACAAGGTATCGGTCCCGTACTCGCAAAAACGGTTTATAAAGTATTGCACGAGTAATGGATTAGATATTATCAAGCAGCAGTTTCTATTGATTGTCTATAAATAAGACTGTGTGAAGATTAAAAAAAAAGGGGGCAGTCTTGGATAAGTAAAATTATCCAAGACTGCCCCCTTTTTTAATAGGCTTTTACTACTTATCAGTTTCTACTTTATAAGTCGTAAACTTAAAGCTTAAATCGCTTTTCTCATCGTGCATTTGCTCAGATTCGTCTGCTACTTTAAATCGTTCTGGCAACTCAGGATAAAATGCATCACCGTCTGCAATATCAGTATCTACATGAGTCAGCTCAATACGGTCGGTGTACATCAGAGCATCACTAAATACGCGCTCACCGCCAATCACCCAAATCGTATCGAGATGCGCGCCATGTGCTAGGCTAGCTGCTTGTGTCAGTGCGTCATCTAAGTTGTGTACCACATAAGCATTGCTGATATCTACAAGACCTTTTGTCTCAGCATAATCCATCTGTGTCGTGACAATGAAGCTCACACGCTTAGGTAATGGTTTACTACCCATTGACTCAAATGTCTTACGACCCATGATCACGATACCTTGAATCTTGCTATCGTTTTCTTTGGTCGTCATGCTTTTGAAATGTTGCAAATCTGCTGAGATATGCCACGGTAGCTCATTGTTTTTGCCGATACAGCGATTGCTACTAATAGCAGCGATTTGGGCAACTTCGGTATGGGCATAGCTCATAATATATCCTTTTTATTATATTCTTAAATTTTGCTCTTATTTAGCGTAGTTAACCAGACTAACTTTATACGGCAACTTTGGCTTTGATAGCAGGGTGCGACTCATAGTCATTGACACTAATGTCTTCGTATTCAAACGCAAATATGTCTTTTACTTCAGGATTCAAAGACAATGTCGGCAGTTTATATAGCGAGCGAGTCAACTGTAACTCAGCCTGCTCACGGTGGTTTTGATAGATATGGCAATCACCACCTGTCCAAACAAACTCTCCAACTTCTAAACCACACACCTGCGCGATCATATGAGTCAATAGCGCATAGCTCGCAATGTTGAAAGGCACGCCTAGGAATAAGTCAGCCGAACGTTGATATAGCTGGCATGACAGCTTATTGTCTGCGACAAAGAACTGAAATAATGTATGACATGGTGGTAGGGCTACTTGCTCTGCTTCACCTGGATTCCAGCCTGACACAATCAAGCGGCGCGAATTCGGATTGGTCTTTATCTGTTCAACGACCTGTGCGATTTGATCGACGCCATCAGCGTTATAACTGGCGTCTTCATTTTTGGTCGCGCCATAGTTACGCCATTGATGCCCATAGATAGGACCCAAATCGCCAGCAGGTCTGTTAAAGCGCGCGGTCTGTTCTGCTGTCGCCCACTCATTCCAGATACGAACGTTATTCTGTTGGAGATAATCGACATGAGTGCTGCCACTTAAAAACCATAATAGCTCATAAGCGATAGATTTAAAGTGAACCTTTTTGGTCGTTAGCAGTGGAAAGCCATCTGCTAAGTCAAAGCGTAGCTGCGCGCCGAAATGGCTAAGCGTACCCGTACCAGTACGATCACCTTTTTCGGTGCCATTGTCGAGAACGTGGCGTAGCAAATCTAAATAGCCTTGCTCGTTATTACTTTGGATGCCATTGATCATAAAATGCTCTTTAGTTACTGCTGACAGCACATACAGGCTAGATGAATAGTCGATATATACACTGTCATTATTGAAAGTATTGCCAGGATAAGCGTTTTGACAGCTTACCCTATTTTAAGTCATCAACCTTTATCATAAAAAGGTAGGCTTAATAAGCAGCTTGCTTACCCCAGTCGTAGATGCCGCGTTTATAGGCATAACCGATCAAGAACAGACCGATAATTATCATTGGGGCGCTTAGTATCTGACCTTTGGTCATCCAGCCTAGCAAGATGAATCCTTGGTCGATGTCTGGCTGGCGAAAAAACTCAATGATGAAACGGCTAAAGCCATAACCAAGCATAAAGACACCAGTCACTGCCATACGAGGACGGGGCTTCGATGAGTACCACCACAAGAATAGAAATAACAGTAGACCTTCTGCAAGGGCTTCATACAGTTGCGACGGGTGACGAGGCAACAGGTACTGGCCATTGACCTCAGTCATCAGGTCTTGTAGCGCAGGATTGGCTTGTAGCTGCTGCATATCAACGCTAGCGGCCTGCGGGAAGTAGGTCAACCAGTTATAGCCACCATCAGAGACGCGGCCCCATAGCTCGGCATTGATATAGTTACCAATACGTCCGAACAATAGACCAGTTGGCACACAGGGAACGACAAAATCGAGCACTTGGAAAGGTGTCTTTTTATATTTGCGGGCAAAATACAGCATACCCAACATGACACCAATCAGGCCACCATGGAATGACATACCGCCTTCCCAGACTTTAAACAGATAGGCAGGGTTTTGGAGCAGTTCACCGAACTGATAAAACAATACATAGCCGACACGGCCACCTAATATCACACCAAGTGCGCCAAAGAACACTAGGTCAGAGACCATATCTGTCGTCCAGCCTTCACGTTTGGTACTGCGATACCATGCCAGTCCGTAGGCGGCGGCAAATGCCAACAAATACATCAGCCCATACCAATGGACTTCGACAGGCCCAACTGCTAATGCTACAGGATCGTACTGAGGATGAATCATCATAAGGGCATCATAATATTGATAATAAAATACTGACTATAATAGCAAATTTCGTTCAATGGGCATACACAATTGCTATGACGCCAATCAGAGGATATTGGTAATGTGAGTTTTTGAAATGGCACAGAATATATAGGCTAAGAGTCAAAAAATAAGAAGTGAGGTAAAAAGTGACTTTAATTAAGGAGTGTTTTCGTGATGATATGTAATCTTGGTAGCTAGCAGCTCAGAATAAAAGCGTGATTTCTGTTGTTTTAAGCGGTCACTACCAAGTGTTCGTAAATAAACGCAGTTAAGCCAATATAGCTAAGTAAATGCAGCTAGATGGCGACTAAGTCTTGTACTTTGTTTTCGACCATCGTGTCGCCTGCGCCTTGTGAGACTACCTTGCCGCGTGATAATACCGTGTAATTGTCAGCAAGCTCTTCGGCGAATTCATAGAACTGCTCAACCAGTACAATGGCCATGTCACCTTTGTCAGCCAAGTCACGTAGTACTCGGCCAATATCTTTGATGATAGAAGGCTGTATACCCTCAGTTGGCTCATCTAAAATTAACACAGTCGGCTCGGAGGCTAAGGCACGGGCGATAGCAAGTTGCTGCTGCTGACCACCAGACAAATCACCACCGCGGCGATGTTTCATCTCATCGAGTACCGGAAAAATATCGTATAAATGCTTGGGTACGTGTTTTGCCTTGCTGCGTGAAAACTTGGCCATACCAATTAATATGTTCTCTTCTACCGTCAGTGTCGAAAAAATATCGCGGCCTTGTGGTACATAAGCCAATCCTGCTCGTACCCGTTGCTCTGGAGACATCTTGCTGATGTCTTTATCATTAAGCAAAATTTCTCCTGATTTAATCGGTAGTATCCCCATCAGGCATTTAAGCAGAGTAGTTTTGCCCACGCCATTACGTCCAAGTACCACGCTGCATGCGCCTACAGGCGCTGTAAACGAGACATCTCGTAAAATATGACTGCCGCCGTAATACTGGTTGATATCGTTCACTTGTAACATGGCTGTCTCCTAAACTCTAAAACTTTTCTAATATTTCAAAGGGAATGTTCGTTTGGCTCGTCTAGATGATACGTTTAGCTATCGACCTAAGTAGGACTCAATCACTGCTTCATTGGCTTGCACTTCCGCTAACGTACCTTCGGCCAAAATCGCCCCTTGTGCCAATACTGTGACTTTTTCACTAATCGCATCAATAAAGGTCATGTCATGCTCAACTACCACTAAGGTATGATTCTTTTTAAGGCGTAGACACAGCTCAGCGGTATGTTCAGTTTCTGCATCAGTCATACCGGCCACAGGCTCATCAAGCAGAATTAGCTTGGGGCTTTGCATTAACAGCATGCCAATCTCTAGCCATTGCTTTTGTCCATGTGAGAGCAAGCCAGCAGGTTTATTGATCTTATCGGTCAGGCGAATTTGTTGTAGGGTCGCGTCGAGGGTATCGCGAGTATCGGCATTGAGTTTGTTAAATAAGCTTTTAACCACACGTTTATCTTTCGGTGCAGCAAGTAACAGATTATCCATTACCGTAAAATTTTCAAAGACAGTAGGTTTTTGAAACTTACGGCCGATACCCGCTTCAGCGATTTCTTCAGTAGATAAGCTGGCAAGGTTGTGAGTCTGACCAAAAAACACGCTGCCTTCGGTAGGGCGGGTTTTACCTGTGATGACATCCATTAGCGTGGTTTTACCAGCGCCGTTGGGGCCGATGATACAGCGTAGCTCGCCTTCTTCGATATAGAGCGATAGATTGTTAAGTGCGCGAAACGAATCAAACCAAACGCTCACATCTTCTAAATACAGAGCAATACCATGGCTAAAATCGACGCCTGATTTTTTGGGGTGACTGAGACCGTCACGTCCATCAGTATGATCATATTCAGACAGCGCTTTGGTCGATTGCTCAGTCGATGAGGACTTATCTTTTAGCATTATTGTTTCTCCTTTTTGAAGCGATCGAACAAGCCCATAATGCCATTAGGTAAAAACAACGTCACGACGACGAACAGTCCGCCTAATATCAATAGCCAAAATTCAGGGTAGGCGACCGTAAAGTAGGTTTTTACAGCGTTCACTACACCAGTTCCTAAAATCGCGCCAATTAAGCTTCCTCGACCACCAGTCGCTACCCAGACGGCTATCTCAATTGAGTTAACAGGGTTCATTTCACTCGGATTGATAATGCCTACTTGCGGTACGTATAGCGCACCTGCGATACCAGCGATAACAGCGGATAATACCCAAGCGGATAGTTTGTACCACAACGTACGGTAGCCCAGATATTGCAGGCGGTTTTCACTGTCACGAATCGCACCAAGTACTCGCCCATAAGGTTGGTTCATTAAATGACGCAAACCCATATAAGAGACTAACAATGCTACGGCCGTGACAAAGCAGAGCATTGAGCGGGTAGAGGCAGCGGTAATGTCGTAGCCGAGTAAGGTGGTAAAACCAGTAAAGCCATTATTACCACCAAAGCCTGTCTCATTACGAAAGAATAGCAAGGCTGCTGCATAGACCATGGCTTGAGTGATGATAGAAAAATAAACGCCTTTGATTTTGGAGCGAAAAGCAAAAAAACCAAATATAAAAGCAACTAATCCAGGTACTAATACGACCAGTGCGACTGCCCACCAAAAATGCTGCGTGCCAGCCCAATACCAGGGCATTTCAGTCCAGCTCAAAAAACGCATAAAATCAGGAAGCGCGTCGCCAGCAGTCTCACGTGTTAGGTACATGCCAAACGCATAGCCACCTAAGGCAAAATACAAGCCATGTCCCAAGCTCAAAATACCGGCATAGCCCCAAACGAGATCTAGCGCCAATGCCACCATCGCTAGCGCCATGATTTTACCAATCAGGGTAATCCAGTAGGCTGAAAGGTGAAAAGCTGAAGTCTCCGGCATAAGATGTAGCCAAGGTAGTATCAATAGTATGGCAAAACATAAGCCAATTAAAACAGCACTACGCGGCGTATCAGACAGTAATTTGGTCAGTATCATAGAAGTCTCCTTATTCGACAAAGCGGCCTTTGAGTGCAAATAAACCTTGTGGCCGTTTCTGAATAAACAGAATCACAAGAACCAACAACACAATCTTTGCCAATACTGCACCGATACCAATCTCAAGTATCGTGCCACTCACACCAAGTCCCAAGGCGGCCAATACTGCGCCCCATACTTGTCCGACGCCGCCAACGACGACGACCAAAAACGTATCAATGATATAGGTTTGGCCCAGATCAGGACCCACGTTGCCGACTTGGGCAAGGGCGCAGCCAGCCATACCAGCCAGCCCAGAACCCAGACCAAATGCCATCATATCGATACGTGCAGAAGGAATACCAACAGCACGTGCCATTTGACGGTTTTGGGTAACGGCTCGTATAAACAAACCAAAGCGGGTTTTGTTGAGCAAGTACACCAGTAGCGCCACGACGATGACGGTAAAACCAATAATAGCAATACGGTTGTAAGGCAGTACCAAACTTGATGACACTTGATACGCACCGCTGAGCCATGCCACGTTACTGACTTCAACGTTCTGCGCACCGAAAATCATCCGTACTAATTGCATCAATATTAAGCTCACGCCGAATGTCGCCAATAATGTCTCTAGCTCACGACCATATAATGGACGAATGACAATGCGCTCGATGATCATACCGATAACAGCGCTGACTAAAAAAGCGGCTGGAATAGCGGCAAGCAAATACCAACCAGCCATATCTGGCATATAAGCTTGAAAGAAGTTTTGCACCATATAGGTGGTATAAGCCCCGATCATAATCAGCTCACCGTGCGCCATATTAATTACGCCAAGCAAGCCAAAGGTAATGGCGAGACCAAGTGCGGCGAGCAGTAAAATACTGGCGGTACTCATACCGGTGAAGATATGGCCGGTCCATGTGCTGATTTCGATACGGCGTGACACGCTAGATTCAGCATCGATAAGTGCAACTTTAAGCGAGGCATCTAAGTTATCCGCAGCGAGGGCAGATTCAATATCGACCAAAACTTGTGGGTTATCACTATCTGCAAGTAGATTGACCGCTGCAATCTGAGTGGGCAGGTCACCGTTTTTGAAATCAATACGAGCTTGTAGTGCAGTTAGTGCCTTTTTGACTTTAGCATTGTTCTCATTTCCTGCTGCGATCATAATAATGGCTGGATCTACTTGGTCAATATTATCGGCCAAAATCTCTACAGCTTGCAGGCGCTGTGCTGGCTTGTCAGATGCTAGTTTTACCTTGGCTTGACCAAAGATGAGCGCTGAGCGTAGGGCATTGGTCAGGGTGATTTGTGATAAATCACTTGGCCAATCGTCAGTCTCTTTTTTATCAGGATAAGTAAACAGCTGGTCATCTTTATTAAGTAGATACGTTTGCCCACTGTTACCTTGATACAGCTCATCATTGGCAATGAATTCAACCAAACTATCTAAACTCTCAACGGATCCTGGCCAATCACTTAGCATAGCTTGGCGCTTACTAAAATCACCCGCCACAAATTTTTGAATAGCATCGCCTGAGTTTGTAGTTGCTGTCGAAATATTTGAGGTGCTGGCTTGAGTGGAAATGGCTACGTTGATAGGTGTGACCAAAGATTGCTCACTATGAGCGGTATCCGTATCGTGGTCATGTACCTGACCATCATGATCGGCATACGCCGTGGTGGTGAATGTTGTTATGCATAATGCCATCAATGCAAGTAATCGCAGAGGCGCATAAATTGAAAAACGAGCCGCATACTGCATGACTTCACTGGCTGATGCTTGTGGGTTATTATCATTTTTGGACGATGTTGGCCCTATAAACGGGCGTAAAGTATGGTGCTGCATGTGCGGCTCCCTGTTTTTCACAGACAACAAACCCTTAGCCACTACTACTTAACGTATTAAGCGATAGAAGAGTTGATAAGGTTTGGCGTTATTTAAAAGTTGAGAATAAGTGTTGAGAAAAATATGAAAGTAGGCGTTAGGATTGTTATCAGTGTCGTTTATCCATCCGCCTACTATTCAATTACTATCCATGTGATTTTCAGTATCATTTTATTTGTAGGACAGGTTATTTAGGAATGTACTCGCTCCATGGCTGGGCTTGGATGACCTCGGGCGTTTTGAAAATCGTATCAAAATGTCCATCGGCACGAATTTGACCAATCATGACAGGCTTCCATAGATGATGGTTTTCTTCATCCATTTTTAGCGTGTAGCCAGAAGGTGCGTCGAACGTTTGTCCCGCCATGCTAATACGTACTTTATCTACATCAGTCGTACCTGCTTTTTCGACAGCTTGCTTCCACATGTTGATACCGACATAAGTAGCTTCCATTGGATCATTGGTCACGACTTTTTCAGCATTCGGTAGTTTTTGGTCCAATGCATACTGCTTATAGCGTTTGGTGAAGGCACTGTTGGTTGGGTTTTTGATCGACATAAAGTAGTTCCATGCCGCCAAATGCCCTTGTAGCAGACTGGTATCGATACCGCGTAGCTCTTCTTCACCGACTGAGAATGCCATGACTGGAATATCTGATGCTTTGATACCTTGGTTCGCTAGTTCACGATAGAACGGAACGTTTGAGTCGCCATTGATGGTCGAGATAACCGCGGTCTTTTTGCCCGTTGAGAACTTTTTAACGTTAGATACGATGGTTTGATAATTGCTGAAACCAAATGGTGTGTACTCTTCCATGATGTCTGCATCAGCCACACCTTTCGATTTCAAAAACGCCTTTAAAATCTGGTTAGTGGTGCGTGGATAGACGTAATCAGTACCTAACAACACAAAGCGCTCTGCACCGCCGCCTTCTTCACTCATTAAATACTCTACCGCTGGAATAGCTTGCTGGTTTGGTGCCGCACCAGTGTAAAAAATGTTTTCTGACTGCTCTTGTCCTTCGTACTGCACTGGATAGAACATCAATCCGTTTAACTCTTCAACCACAGGCAACACGGATTTGCGTGATACCGATGTCCAACCGCCAAAGATGACATCTACTTTGTCTTGAGTGAGTAGCTGACGTGCTTTTTCAGCGAATAATGGCCAATCAGAAGCAGGGTCGACGACGACTGGTTCGAGTTGCTTACCGAGCACGCCGCCATTGGCATTGATTTCATCAATCGTCATCAATGCAGTATCTTTTAGAGAGGTTTCAGAGATGGCCATGGTGCCAGACAGCGAATGTAGTATGCCGACTTTGATAGTGTCGCCAGCAGCAGCAGGCTCGGTGGTTGTTTCTGTGCTGGTTTCAGTTGTAGTCTCTGTTGATGCTGCAGTTTCGGCAGGTTTTTGACAACCAATAAGACTTAAGCTGCCAACGACGGCCACCGCTAGTAACGAAAAACGTGATTTTATTTTTCCGTGTGATTGAGGGTCTACTACTTGAGTGTTGGCTAAAATTGGTAACGAAAACATGGACATCTCCTAATAAATACAAAAGGTAAAATAATGTTCCTGAACACCTATTAAGAGTTCAAGTTCCGTGCCAAGTTAAAAAAGCCAATAATCGAGTAATAATTGAGCAATAATTAAGTTCTGATTAATATATTCATTAATTTAGTGCAGGATGGTTAATAAATTGCACCATAAAGGGGAGATGAACAAAAAAATGGTGCAATACAGAAAACCAAATTTTTAAAATTGAAGAGCTACCATATGAAGAGATTTATCGATAAAGGCGCTATTTACTAAAAATGCTGTTTACTAAAAATGCTGTTTGCTAAAAGCATTTATTGCCAAAGACTTGCAAAACGGCTACGGTAATATCTCTAAGATAGTTACTATTTTGCGCGTTGAGCCAATGCGTGGCTGCCATGATGGATTTTACTGCTAAGGAATGATGTATGAACGCACAATTAACGGATTCGCCTGTCTCAACAGGCCATGGCAGCGTATTACCGCCGCTTAATCAAATAACTAGATTTACTATCTTGCCATTTGTACTTAGTAGTAGTGCCATTTTGGGATTGTCTTCGGCACAAGCGGCCACCAGTAGCGTCGAGCAAGTGACCATTTATCAGGGGCTGGCAAGCGTGACGCGCGCATTGCCTATCACAGGTAGCGGTGAGCAAACGGTGGTGTTTTCCTGCCTGTCACCTTATATGGATAAAGAAAGTCTAAGTGTACAAGCGACAGGTAGTGTCAACGTTGGGGAGGTCAGTATCGAAGAGCTGACAGGTGAGCAGGCAGCCCAGTGTCAGTATCAAGGTGACGCCAAGGTACAGACGCAGCAAAATACCTTAGCCAATATCAATGCTGAATTAGAAGCGGCACGATTAGCAAAGGCTTACTTGCAGAATTTGACCAAAGCCACGCAAGTCAATACAGACAGCACGATTGCCAATAATGCCCGCGATATAGAAACTCAAGCGACCAGTATTAACCAAAGGATTTTAGAGATTCAACAGCGACAAGCGCGTGCCCAAGACGCACTGAATCAACTGATGGCAGGCAGCGCGACATCGACCTTTAACAAGGTGACACAGGTGAGTGTACGTACGGCAAGCCGCTCGCCAAGTAGTATTAAGTTGCATTATCAAGTGCAAGGTGCAGGTTGGGAGCCTGCATATCAAGCTCGCCTAAACACAAACAGTGAGCAGTTAAGTATCACAGCTTCTGCGATTATCGCCCAGCAAACTGGCGAGAACTGGACAAACGTACCACTGACACTCAGCACCGTTAATCCCAATCAAAGTACGACGGGGCAACTGCCGTATGTACAACGTCTATCATTGTATGAAGAGAGCGAAGATGCTCGAGTAAGACGTGAGCTACCTATGATGGATGCGTCCCCTGTTATGATGGAAGAGCCTGCTTATAATAAAGGAGCAGGGGCAGCTATGGCACCGCTACCTAATTTTACCGTTAGTAGCCAAAATAAAAATGGCATTATCGAGTATCGTTTACCGCAGTTGGTCAGTATTCCGAGTGACGGGAGACGGGTACGCACAGTGATTGGGGAGCAGGCAGGTAATAGTAAGCTCTGGATTCGCAGTACGCCAAGTGTTGAGACTGCTGCCTACTGGTATGCGTCAGCGCCGTTTTTGACGCCGGACTGGGTCGATGGTTCGCTACAGCTGTACCGTGATGACAATTATGTGGGTCAGTCGCGTTATAGTTATCAAGTACTAAAAGAGCAGGGGATTGGATTTGGTCGTGATTCAAATATGCTCGTAAAAGAGCTGACCAATGAAGATAAGCAAGGTGAGAAAGGCGTGCTAAACCGTACGCAAACACTGACGACTACCAAGGCATATCAGTTTACCAATCAGCACAATCGTAGCGTACGATTGCAAGTACTGGGCAGTGAGCCTATCAGTCGTGACGATAGTTTAAAAATTGCGGTAACGCATACGCCGCCTGTAACTGAGCGAGATTGGAATGACAATCAAGGCATGATAGCGTGGGAGTTTGACTTACCAAGTAAGCAATCACAAGTAATACGTTCAACCTCTCAAATTAGTTATCCTGCCAATAAATTACTGACTGGCAATTAATAAGTACTGCCTGTAAGTGCTACCTTATTAATAGGTAAAGTCTGAAATAATATCTTTGCCTCTATTAAGAATTACCCGCATAACGAAAATTATTATAAAAGGAAAGCTATGTGTATTGTCGCTATTGCTTGGCAATTATTTGATGAGTTACCGCTAGTACTACTGTCTAACCGTGATGAGTTTTTGCAGCGCCCAACTGAGCCGCTCCACCAGTGGTCTGACCAACCTATCTATGCTGGACGCGATAAGCAAAGCGGTGGCACGTGGTTAGGCATTCATCAGCAAGTGTCACCAGCGCAGAGTGCAGAGTATTATGAACAAAATGGTCGTTGGGCTGCGGTGTTGAACTTTCGTGATGGGGTGCAGGCAAGCAGTGATGAGCGCTCACGTGGTGCGCTGGTCACTGAATTCTTGACAGGGACTTTAAGTCCGATGAATTTTGCACGGCAGATTGATTTGCAGGATTATGCGGGTTTTAATCTGATTATTGGTGACGCTGCGCAAGCTGTGATCGTCAATAATCGTGGTCATGCACCCACGCCATTATATGCAGGTCTACATGTTATCTCTAATGGTCAACCAGAGGACAGTTGGTTTAAGACAGAGCAGTTGCGCGGGCGACTACGTCAAGAAGTGCTGCCATTGATTGCAGAGGATAGCTCGCCTGCGTACTGGCAAGTGGCGGCTTTTAATGTCTTGTCAGATAGTACCAAAGCACCAGAAGACAAACTGCCTGTGACTGGCGTGGCATTTGAAGTGGAGCAGATGTTATCGTCTGTTTATATTGAACCTGTCGCTTTTGGCGATACTGAAACTAGCAAACCTACTTATGGTACCCGCACTCAAAGCATCTTAACGTTGCGCAAAGAGAGAGATACGGGAGCAAACTACACGGCGAATATTATTAGCCGTGAGTTTGATAGTCATTCAAAGTGACCGTTAAGAGATAATAAAAAACACCCACGGTAATTGCTAACATTCTAGCTACTATCGTGGGTGTTTTGCATTGTACTATTGAGTGACTCATTACATAAGCAGATGATTATTTTGCTCAGGAATGATCAGCTCTTGCTTCAGAGGGAGTTCGCGTACCAATTCTTGCAAGGCACGACGATAAACGCCTCGTTTAAAGTGAATTACTTGTCCGAGTGGATACCAGTAGCTGACCCATTGCCAATGGTCAAATTCAGGTTTCCCTTCATCAAAGCGGATATGTTGAGTATTTGGCTCATCTAAGCGTAGCAAAAACCATTTTTGTTTTTGCCCAATACATAAGGGATGCTGACCATGACGTACATAACGTTTTGGCAAACGATAGCGCAACCAGTCTTGCGTGACTGCCAATAAGTCTACATGACGCGGATGTAAGCCGACCTCTTCCCAGAGCTCGCGATACATTGCATCCATCGGCGTCTCCCCGCGGTCGATACCACCCTGCGGAAATTGCCAAGCGTTGTGACCAATACGTTTTGCCCACAGAACCTGCCCTTGTGTATTTGCCAAGATGATGCCGACGTTGGCGCGAAAGCCGTCTGCATCTATCATGACTAAACCTTTTAATTTGTTTAAAAATAGCTTGTTTTGACTTGAAACCGTGACAGCAATCGTAATTATTATAAGGTGATTGTTATCGATATCCGCTCAAAACAAGATTCATTACCGTTATTAAACCAAGAAACAAGCGAAATGTGTAACAGTATTTTGCTATAAAATGTTTCACGAGTTTTACCTTTTAAAATCAACTATTTATAAGTAAACTTTTGTAGGTTTTTATACGGCATTTTTAGGCAAGTGTTGATGAGTAGTAATAGGCGGATGAACATACGATTATTTAGTAAACTATCGAACTCCACTATTTCTATATGTATAAAGTGGTAAAAGCACAGATTTCACTGGTGAGCTAGTAGCAAAACAATGAGCCTATAAAATCTTGCTTTGGCTTATGCTACACTAGCTGGGCAATATATCATTCACACAATAATAATAGGCAATACGCCATTTAAAATAAGGAACATCTACAATGTCAGAATCAAAAGCAAGCGTCATATGGCAAGAGAACAAAGCCTTTATGGGTGTGTCACCATCAGGACATAATGTACAAATCGATGCTGATAAAGAGAAAGGCTCAAGCCCGATGGAGCTCATTTTGTTAGGACTAGGTGGTTGCGCCAGTTATGATGTCGTAGAGATTTTACAAAAATCACGCCAAGCAGTGACGGATGTACGTTGTGAGCTAACTGCCCAGCGCGCTGAAACCGTACCAGCGGTCTATACCGATATTCATATGCATTTCATTGTCACTGGTCAAGAGGTCAAAGAAAAACAAGTCGAAAAAGCCATCCAGTTATCAGCAGAAAAATACTGCTCTGCCAGCCGTATGTTAGTAGCAGGTGGGGTCAATATTACCCATGATTTCGAAGTGGTTGCAAGCTAGGAACTTATATAATGATAAGTGCATTCTTTGAGTTGGTAACTGACAAAGTGGCGTCTGCCATTTTAGCCATGGTGGTAGCAAGCCTACTGCCATGGGCGGTGTCAATCGTTGCGAAAGTATCTGGTGGCTTTAGAATCAGAAATAATGCACATCCTCGCGAATTTTTTCAAAATGCGACAGGCATGGCAGCACGTGCTAATGCAGCACAGCAAAACAGTTATGAAACCTTGCCAGTGTTTTTGGCGGCAGTATTGGTAGCTATGTTGTTCTTTGTACCGCAGTCGATTATCAACGTGTTGGCTTGGCTGTATGTGATGATACGAATTGGTTTTTGCGTGGCGTATATTACTAATTTGGCAATGTTCCGCTCTATCCTCTGGGTACTATCAATGGCCTGCTGTCTGATGCTATTTTATTTAGCGATACGAGTCAGCGTCTAGTAAAAATATCCGTAACCGCCAAAACGCTCAAATACAAGCAGGTGATTAATCTCGTACACTTGCTTGTAGGGCGCTAATAATCACCGCTTTATTTTTTTCTCGTTTGATACTTTCCCATACTGTTTGCGCCTCAGCATAGCCTTTGGTGAGCATCCCTAACCACTGTTTATAACGCCCAACCAATACCACATCGTTCTTTGCCTCACCTTCCAAAAACTTAATTTGATGGGCGATCAAATCTTGCCATAACAATGTAGCCGTATTCTCTACGCTATCAGTACTGTTTTTAGTATCATTATCAACCTGTGCCACTAAATCAGGACGCGTTACTGCGCCGCGACCTAACATTAAATGCTGTGTACCTGCTTGCGTCATACAATTTTGCGCATGCTCAAAGTTCCAAATTTCTCCATTAGCAATGACTGGAATATCGAGCGCATTAAAGCTCTGGATTTTGTCCCAATAGGCAGGCGGCTTATAGCCTTGGGTTTTAGTGCGTGCATGAATGGTCAGCCAGTCGGCGCCGCTATCGTTAATTGCGCCGCGAATATCATCCATGCGACTGGTATCGGTATAGCCCAAGCGAATCTTAGCTGATACTGGTATGTGAGCGGGAACGGCTTGACGTACGGCACTGATAATCTGATACATTGTTTCAGGTTCATCTAACAATACAGAACCACCACGATGGCTATTGACCGTTTTTGCAGGACAGCCAAAATTGATATCAATCGCAGGTGCACCAAGCTCGCAAGCATAAGTGGCGTTTTCTGCCATCAGCTGCGCTTCGCTACCCAAAATCTGTATATGAATGGGCGTACCAGAGGCTGTTTTGGCATCATGATGTAGCTCAGGCACATATTTATAAAACACATGCGCAGGCAAGACGTGCTGAGTGATGCGAATAAACTCACTGACTGACCAATCATAAGGACGACCCAAGTCAGACGCAATTTGGGTTAAGATTTGGCGCATTAATGGATCGGTCAAGCCCTCCATAGGTGCGAGCAAACGCACGGGAGCTGCAAATAACTGATTAATAGTATTTTGACGCGTTTGAAGTTGCTGGCTATTATTCATGCTGGTGATTCACTGCTAAAGGGTCGTTATAAGAGAGATTGAATAAAACTTGAGTCTGACAGAGGTGTAGGGTAATTAGGTATTACCAAAAATCACTTTTTTGCCCGTCTGCAATCCTGATATCAAGTCTTTAATATTATGAATATCCAAATTGCTTTGCGCACGAGTACAGGCGACATAGAGTAGGCGCAACTCTTCTGGACTAATCTTGACCGCGTTGGTGGTCACATCGTAGTAAAAATCATCATCTAACTGTACTTTTCCCCATTCGAGCCCTTTGGCTTTATGAGCGGTAGAGATGACATAATCTGCATTTTCGATACTGGTCAGACTATTGACCGCTTGGCTGAGGACATTAGTGCCATGGTCATCGACCAGTTTGACCAGTGTTTTTAGGTCACTACCTTCGTTAGTCTCAGCGTACTCTTGCACATCACCCCAATTATAAAAATAAGCCAGCTCAGGTACACCGTAAGCCGATTTACCGTTTTTTAAGTTTTCGGCTGCCTGACAGAATTTGAGCATACGGTCGGTATCCGCTTGTAGCGCCACGCGATGCCCGTGCTTTAATCCTGTCAACAGTTGTGACATGGCAGCAGCATTAGTACGGCACAAAATAGCATCTTTCTTACTATGTACCATGCCCTTATCGGTAGAGGACTGTTTATTCGGATTGCCTTTTAGCGGTACGTCCTCTTGTAGTGCTTTTAATAGGGTATTGGCCACTTCTGCAATCGGCTCACCAAAGCGAAAAGATTGCGTCAATAATGTCTGCGGCAATGGCAACTTTTTCATGGCATTGACCGCGCCGCGCCATTCATAAATCTGCTGATGCGCATCGCCCACATAGATGACTTGTCTCGACTGCTGTGTCAAGATACCCATCATCAATGGGTCGGCATCCTGTGCTTCATCAAATAAGATAAAGTCCGCTGGAATACTAGGTTTAGACAATGCCCAGAGCTTGAGATAAATATCATGGCCAATACCAGCAGGGTGACGCGCATCAATCGACTGTAACCAGCGCTGCTCAACAGCGGGGTAGAGCATCTCGCGTAACTGTTCTGCATCTGAGTCATCGAGCCAACTTGGGAAGAGTATGTGCCTTGGCGCAGGGTAGCTGGCATGCGTGCTGCAAAAATTACTTACTGCATCGCTGACGAACCGAGACAATCGTGCGGGTGTCAGCGTAATGTATTTATTAACCCCATCCATTTGTCGACGTACTTGCACAGGCTGTAGTCCCAAATCATCACCGAGGCGCTTGGGTGAAAAGCGTGGCAAAGATAGCTTGGCGGTAATATCACGAGCAACATGACGATAAGCTAGTGAATGAAAAGTGCGGCACTCTACATGCGGTGGAAACTTTGAACGAGCATCATTGGCAATCGCTTTGTTAAAGGCCAGATATAGTCCGCGTCCACGTAGGCGCTCACCAATTAGCTTGAGCGTCGTTGTCTTACCGGCGCCCGCATAAGCAACCACTTTAAACGACTTATGATCCATCGCCATATTCAGCGCGCTCAGCTGCTCGTCAGTGGGATCGCTCATATAAGCTGGCATAGATGCGGACATAATAAAGCTACCTAAATACAAAAATTGATTAAAAACAAAAGGGGCAAAAAAAGCCACTGGGTAAACAATGGCTTATAGATGATGGTGATGCTAAAACGTGATAGTAAGCAATCAGCTTACTAATGAGGCAAGAATAAAACGGTGTAATGGTAGTTTAACGCATAGCTATATGTAATCAATAACTTTATTTTAGTCTAGATTAGACTGGTAAGTGTTTTATTCTTTATTTGTCGACACGAGAGTAGGACTGGGCTCTTCTTTGATTAAAATCTTTGCCAAAAACAAACCAAGCTCAAACAACAACCACATCGGAATCGCTAGCATGAGCATCGATACGCCATCGGGCGGCGTGACAACGGCAGCCACAGCAAAACAGCCTACAATGATATAACGACGTTTTTCTTCTAAGCTCTGAATGGAGACAATACCTGCCAATATCAATAGCAAAGTAACAACTGGAATCTCAAAGGTTAAGCCGAATACCATAAATAATTTCAAGGAAAAACTGAGATAGCTGTCGATATCCGTCATGGGTAGTACGTTTTGCGGGGCAAACATGATAAAGAATTTTAAGACCCCTTTGAGCACAATAAAATAGGAAAAAGCCACACCAGCATAAAACAGAAATATAGAAGATAGCAGCACTGGAATAGCGATTTTCTTTTCTTTCTTATACAGACCGGGCGCTACAAATGACCAAATTTGATAAAGGATGTAGGGCATCGCCAAAAATGCGGCTACAAATACGGTCAGACGTATCGGCGCCATAAAGTTTGACGTGATATCGGTGGCAATCATGGTTGAGTTGGCGGGTAACTGCGCAACTAATGGATCAGATAACAAGTTGTATAGCTCGCGCGAATAGCCGACCAAACCTAAAAATATTATCAGTACCGCCACACATATTTTGATCAAATGCCGACGCAGCTCAATCAAATGCTCGGTAATAGGCATATCAGCCAAAGGGCTTAAAACATCATCTGATTTTTTATCTTGAGTGGTATTGGTCGTTGCTGCAGCACCTTGATTAAGGGTGTTTTGATCGATAGCTTCTTGATCAATAACATCTTGGTCAGTAATGGCAGAAACAGCGATTTTCTCTTGACGATTTTTTTTGCGCTTGAATAATGGCATCAATCAGTCTCCTGCTTATGGTCAGAAGTCTGCATGTTGGCAGGACTGTTGAGTAGGGCGTCAGCTTTATAATTTGGCACATATGGCGGCATTGGGATCCGACGTGCTTTATCATAAGCGCCCAGCCGAAACCACATATTTTCCCACGGTCGGGTAGTAATGGTCTGAACAACTGGCACTGCCTTGGCGTTATCGCCCACATTTGCATCATTTATATCGTCACCGCTGTGACCGCCTTTCGATAATCGGCTATTTTCCAATGTATCTGTCTGCTCGTCAGTGGCATAAGCATAGTCGAATGCTTTTGGCGTGGCTGATTGCTGCTTTTGTGTGCGGCTATTTTTATGAGCTTCGTCACCCTTGCTCTTTTCAGCGTTCGTAGATGCTTCAGAAGCTGTCGCAGCAGGACTATGTGAGCTTTCAAAAGCTTTCATATTGCCGCGCATCTCAGCCATTTCACGCCTCATTTCAGCTTCAGTCTGGCGAATTTTGGCGAGCTCTTTTTGCATTTGCTGACGTGTCTCAGCCAAGTCAAGCTCAGCCTCTATTTCAGACTGCAATGTTGAGACTGTCCGGCGAATTTTGGCATACCATTGCCCAGCAGTGCGCGCTGCCTGTGGCAGTTTTTCTGGGCCTAGTACGATTAGGGCGATAACGCCAAAGAGAAGTAATTCAGAAAACCCGATATCAAACATAATGGTCCGATGTCACTGTTTAGATGCTATACGTTATGCTTATCATCAACCTTGGTGGTTGAGCGCTCTTCAGTGTGTGCCGTTGCATCGTGGTCAAGAACCGCGTGTTTTTTGGCATGCTCTGTATTTTCATCTTTAACAGCTTCTTTAAAGCCTTTCACAGCACCGCCCAAATCTTTACCAGCATTTCTGAGTTTTGAGGTGCCAAACACGACAACGACAACGACCAATAGTATCAGCCAATGTGTAATAGAAAAACTACCCATAATGGTATCCTTGTGACCTGGTTTTGTGACTTGGTTTTCAGTCTTTATATGCCTGCTTTTAGTTTGCAAAAAGGTCCAACTAGCAAACAAAAAGTATCGACATATAATGCGAGATAAAACAGAGCTATATTATAACCTGCACTTATTACAAATAGGTGAAAGCAACAATAATCCAATAAAATAGACGTTTATTTTTTATTTAGGCTTATCTAGCGGCTTTTTCATCGATACCGGATAACCCAAAACGTCTGCCTAGCTCGTTTAACACGGCATCCGACTCTATATCAAACCATGCCAGCCCAACCAAGGTATGGAACCAGACATCGGCGAATTCATAGATCAGCTCATGACGCGCTTCATCATAGCTTGCTTTGTCTGTACTCTCATCGCAGTTAGCAAAATCTTTGGCAGCGATGATACTTTCTGTACTCTCTTCACCGATTTTTTCTAATATCTTATTTAATCCTTTGGCATACAGACTGGCCACATAAGAGCTGTCGGCATCGGCTTGTTTGCGCTCTGCTAATACGCTATCAAGCTGCTGTAATACAGAGGCTTTATCGACTTGTGCTTGAGCAGTATCAGATTGTGCTTGGATAGTATTAGAGTCAGTATTCGCACCAGTGTTTTCAGTTTCAAGAGTTTCGCTAGTAGATTCATGAGAATGATAAATATCCGCAGGGTCTTTTAATACTTTATCGACGGTCTGCCATTCAGGCGTTTGACCTGATAAATCCAACCGCTGATAGAAGCAAGACTCACGTCCCGTATGGCAAGCAATGCCGCCAGCCTGAGTGACGCTAAGCACAATCACATCTGCATCACAGTCTAGACGAATATCATGCACAGTTTGCGTATGGCCTGATGACTCACCTTTATGCCACAGCTTGGCACGCGAGCGTGAAAAATAAACCGCTGTTTGTGTTTGTGCGGTGAGCTGTAGTGCTTCTGCATTCATCCACGCCATCATCAAAATACGACCTGTCTGATGATCTTGAGCAATTGCAGGAATCAAACCATCATCATTAAAAGTTACGGCAGTCAGCCAAGCAGGTAAAGTCATAATGTATTTGTCGTCTTATAGGTAGAAAGTGGAAAAGAGTGATAAGCAATTATACTACTTATGATTAAAGCGGGGAGATTATCTGAAATGCTTTGCAAGATGCTGACAGCTAGCAATATGATGTCAACTAAATGCACTATAAAATGCAATTATGCTAATGACAGCATACTATTTATGACAAGCGATTCTACAGTCTAAATAAATGCGGATACAACGCTTCTTTGATCGAGTTATCAAGCTTAGTCACTTTATTGAGGTTAAAGTCGTAACCTCTAAAATGCTGGCGCGCTTTTGCTACTATCTCGCCCGTGTGCATCCGCGCGACCTTTAGGATTATATTACCGCCATTATCATATATTGGCTCGACACCAACTTCAAATAACAGCTCTTCTCGTACGCGGATACGGCTTACAATATCTAGCTGCAATTTATCAATAATCAAGCCTTGATGGTCTGCGTTGATTTCTTTGACACCTTTAGCGTATAGAAATCTTAGCCGTGCTTCGGACAATAGCGCTGTCAGAGATTCTACCGTCATATGCTGTCCTGCGTCGGCTTCCGTATGACGCACACGCATCACTGTCTCAAAAACAAACAAGTCGTCGTCGAATACTAACTCTTGTTTTGACACACTATCTCCTAGAGTGATGGCCAAAGATTGTTCTATTTATCATGCTGTAGGTTAGTAGGATTGTTATCGTTATCACTATACATTACAGCCTAAATATTCATGGTGAATAAGTGGGTTTCAATAGGGTTTATATAAAGATATAGCTCAGTCTCTACTTAAGCACAGCTTAGGCTGACATTCAATCTATTTGAATAAAAATCAGCCGTTTTATTAAGGCTTTTAAGAGAGCTGCTATCGCTTATTTGATGCTGATTACTTGTCTATATTGTCTACTAAAACCTCGCCAAAACTTTACTTGGCAAAACAAGGCACTATCTGCTAAAATAGCGCCTCCCACCTCGAGGCAAATAGAGGTTTAGTGGTTATTTATATAACGATTATTCAGTGTGACTATTTGACGACCAGGTTCTAAAACAGAAAAAGAGGCAAATCATCATGAAAGTTAAGATGAAAACCAGAAGCGGCGCAGCTAAACGCTTCAAAAAAACAGCGAATGGCTTCAAGCGTAAGCAAGCATTCAAAAGCCATATTTTGACCAAGAAATCAGCTAAGCGTATTCGCCAATTGCGTGGTCTTAAGTTGGTGCACAAGTCTGACGAAGCAGCAGTTCGTCGTATGTGCCCATACATTTAATAGCCTACCGTCATCTATCTTTGATTGAAAATATTTGACTTTGCAATCTGACAATGATGTTTGTTATTTAACGGCATCATCACTCGCTTAACAGTGATTAAAAAATCTTGGAGTAAATTATGGCCCGTGTAAAACGTGGTGTACAGGCAAATCGCCGTCACAAAAAAATCTTAAAGCGCGCAAAAGGCTACTACGGTGCCCGTTCACGTGTTTACCGCGTAGCGGTACAGGCAGTGACCAAAGCTGGTCAATATGCTTATCGTGACCGTCGCAACAAGAAACGTACTTTCCGTCGTCTTTGGATCGCACGTATCAATGCTGGTGCACGCTTAAACGGCTTAAGCTATAGCCGCTTCATCAATGGCATGAAAAAAGCAAACATCGCAATCGATCGTCGCGTTCTAGCAGACATCGCTATGCATGATGCAGCGACTTTCACAGCATTGGTCGAAAAAGCAAAAGCGGAATTGGCCTAAATATTAACCGTCCTTTAGGTATGATGCTTTTAAATAATTATTTATCAGCAGTTGTCTAAATGGATAGGACTAATATTGATTAATAGTATGATATTAATAAAAGCTACCGCTGGTCGGTGGCTTTTTTTATATTAAATTATTTTAAGCGTGCTCTATATTGAACTTTGTCGAGCAAAAATACGCTTATCATCGTCTAAATATTCAAGCCATTCTTATAACCAGCCTTTATATGAACTTTTATATAAACATAGCTGGATAAATGGTTTGCAATATTTGGTCAAATCCCTACAATTAATAGTCCGTTCAAATCAGGAATAATGCGTCTTATGACTAACCCTGCTGCCACCAACGACTTGTCGGCGCTACCGACCTTGTCTTCAGAGCTTAATGAGCTTAACGAAGCTCAGCTTACCGAATTTGCGAGTGCTGCTGAAGCTCTAATCCTACAAGTAACTGATGCGCGTACACTGCAAGATTTGCGTGTGCAGTTGACTGGTAAAAAGAGTCCGTTAACGGGCTGGTCAAAGCAGATGGGCAAGCTCGATGCTGATGATAAGAAAACTTATGGCGGCTGGTTGCACCAAGTACGTAGCCGCATTCAGCAAGCATTAACCGATCAGCAGCAGCAACTAGAGGTCGCCGCGCTCAATGCCAAGCTAGAAAGTGAGAGCATCGATATCACTTTGCCTGCTCGCGGTGGTCAAAAAGGTCATCTGCATCCAGTAACGATGATTACTCAGCGTATGCAGCAGTACTTTATTCAAGCGGGTTTCAATGTCGCAACTGGCCCCGAAGTTGAGAGCGACTACTATAATTTTGAAGCGTTGAATATCCCGTCGCACCATCCTGCGCGCGCGATGCATGACACCTTTTATTTTGATGCGCATTATCTATTGCGTACGCATACCAGTCCTGTCCAGATTCGTACCATGGAAAAAAATGAGCCGCCGATTCGCATTATTTGCCCAGGTCGTGTTTATCGTAACGACTCAGACCAAACTCATTCGCCGATGTTCCATCAGTTAGAAGGCCTTATGGTCACCGAGTCGAGCACTTTTGCTGAGCTAAAAGGTTTGATTAGTGAGTTTCTAGAAGCGTTCTTTGCCAAAGAGCTGACCGTACGTTTCCGTCCGTCGTTTTTCCCATTCACTGAGCCGTCTGCAGAAGTGGATATCTTAGATGATAATGGCAAGTGGCTTGAAGTGATGGGCTGCGGTATGGTACATCCACAAGTATTGACCAATTGCGGTATTGATAGCGACAAATACACTGGCTTTGCTTTTGGTATGGGTATCGAGCGCTTTGCGATGCTGTATTACGGTATTGATGACTTGCGCTTATTTTTCCAAAATGACGTGCGCTTCTTAAAGCAATTTGGCTAGAGTTTTCTTTATACCTATATAGTTAGTTCAAGATAATTTAGATCCAAGGAACGTGAGTGAAAGTGCTACCAATCGTAGACTGAGCGAGCCTGACGCTGTATCTAATTTATATAAGATTGACTATAGCAAGCGAATTCGCCAAGCTTTACTCCAACATCTTTATTATAAAATTCTGATCCGAGATATTTATGAAAATTAGCGAACAGTGGCTACGTCAGTGGGTAAACCCTACAAATACTAGCGAACAGTTAGCCGAACAGTTGACTATGGCAGGTCTTGAGATTGATGATCGCTATGCGGTTGCCCGTGCTTTTAGCGGTGTGGTTGTCGGTGAAGTCATCAGCATTGAGCAGCATCCTGATGCAGATAAATTACGTGTTACTCAAGTAAATATCGGTGACGCTGAGCCGCTACAAATTGTCTGCGGCGCGCCTAACGTGACCGTCGGTATGAAAGCACCGGTTGCTACCGTTGGCGCGATATTACCAAGCGATGATAAGAAAGGGTTTAAAATCAAAAAGAGTAAGCTACGCGGTGTGGCCTCAAACGGTATGCTATGCGGCGCTTCTGAAATTGATTTAGTCGATGATATAGATGGCTTGCTTGAGCTGCCTGAAGATGCACCAGTTGGTACAGATATTCGTGAGTATCTAGGTTTAGATAATCAAATATTGGATATCTCAATCACCCCAAACCGTGGTGATTGCTTTAGCGTACGTGGTATCGCTCGTGAAATATCTGTCATCAACGATTTATCTGTACAAATGCCAGAAATCTCTGCCAATACTGCTGGCACTGCTGCAACGCCAGCTGTGACAGTTGATGCAAAGGAAGCCTGTCCTCGCTATCTGTTACAATCGATTAGCAATATTGATCGTAGTATCGATACTCCGAAATGGATGCAAGATGCGCTGGTACAGTCAGGACTACGTTCACACAATTTCTTGGTCGATGTGACCAACTATGTATTGATGGAATTGGGTCAACCGTTACATGCGTTTGACGCAGACACGATCGAAGGTGATATCGTTGTACGTTTGGCACAGCCTGATGAAACCATTACTTTGCTTAATGAGCAAACCGTTACCTTGACCGGTGATGAGCTTGTGATTGCTGATGACAAAGGTGCCTTGGCACTGGCTGGTATCATGGGTGGTCAGCGTAGCAGTGTCACTGATAGCACTACCAATATCGTTGTGGAAAGTGCGTTCTTTAATCAGCTAGCTATTGCTGCACGCGCACGTCGTTTTGGGCTACATACGGACGCATCACAGCGTTTTGAGCGTGGCGTCGACTTTGAATTGCCAGCATTGGCGTTGGCACGAGCTTGTGATTTAATCACCAGTATTACTGGAGGGGAAGCAGGTCAAATAGTCGCGGCCGAAAACCTTGAGCATTTGCCAGCACGCGCACCGATTACATTGCCAATCGCGAAAGTTCGTGATGTCATTGGGATTGATATTGAACCAACTGAGATGGTACGTATCTTGACTCAGTTGGGTTTTGACGTAGAGCAGCAGAGCGATGCATTAGTTTGCAAGCCGCCATCTTATCGTTTTGATATGAGTATCCGCGAGGATTTAATCGAAGAGATTGCTCGTATCTATGGCTATGACAATATTCCAAGCGTCCTGCCGCATTTGCAGGTCAGCATGGATTATGATGATACTGCAGATTTGACGCATCAGATGAAGCTGGCATTGGTTGATAATGGCTACATGGAAGCTATCAGCTTTAGCTTTAGTGATGCAAAACTAGAAGCATTACTTGATGATGAGGCGCTAGGGGAGGTGTTAGCACTGGCAAACCCTATCTCTAGTGATTTGGCCGTTATGCGTCGTACCTTGCTATCGAGTCTACTGCCTTGCGTACAATATAATTTAAATCGCCAGCAGCCACGCGTACGTTTCTTTGAGACGGGTCTTAGCTTTGTTGGACAAAGTATCAGGGACTTAGTACAAACGCCAAGTATTGCTTTAGTTGCAGTTGGTGATATATGGAGCGAACAAGCTTATCAGAATCGTGCGTTAGATTTTTATGACCTAAAGCATGATATTGAGCAGCTATTACCAGCTCAAATCGATAGCGCACGTATCCGCTATGAGCGTAGTACGCTGAGCTTCCTGCATCCAGGACAAAGCGCTGAGTTATATATCGATGATATATACGTTGGTTGGTTGGGTCAGTTGCACCCAAATACTGCTAAACAATTAGATCTGCCGGCTACATGGGTCGCTCAATTGTCACTGGCACCGCTATTGACGATTGCACGTGAGCAGCATGCTATCACGACACCAAGCAAGTTCCCGCAAGTACGCCGCGATATTGCTATCTTGGTAGACAGTGACATCAGTTTGCAGACACTAGAGACAACGGTGCGAACTGCGGCAGGTAATTTGTTGACTGATCTTTGGTTATTTGATGTCTATCAAGGTGACAAAGTACCAGAAGGTCAGCGCTCACTAGCGTTTGCACTAATATGGCAAGACAGTACGCAAACGTTGTCTGACGAAGCCGTCAAGACTGCCACAGATAAAGTGGTACAAGCGCTAACTGACCAGCATTCAGTACAGCTGCGCGACAGCTAACATTTAGTAAGTATTATCCCCAATGCTCTGTAGTCTTTTTACCATGAGGCTACGGAGCATTGCTATTCATAGCATAAGTTAAGTGGTTATTAATAAAGGATTTTAATAAAGACTTTGTTAAAAAATGGTCAAAAAACCTTTATAATAGCTAGCCTTAACCCTCATACCGCTAAACCATGATATTCGACATCACGACATAGCATAGGAGTCGTACTGTGAGCACCTTAACCAAATCTGACATGATTGAGCATTTGATGAGTCACCTAAACCTAACACGCCAAGAAGGCCGCTGTCTGGTGGAGAACTTTTTTGATGAGCTGTCAGAGAGTTTGATTGATGGCAAAGAGGTCAAGCTTTCAGGCTTTGGCAACTTTGAGCTTAAAGATAAAAACAGCCGTCCAGGCCGTAACCCGAAAACAGGGGAGCCTGTTGCAGTATCTGCACGCCGTGTGGTTACTTTTAAGACAGGGCAAAAATTTCGTCAGAAGGTTGACGAGCGTTTGTTTGATAGCTAATACTTAGTTTGGCACTGCGCTGAACGATAGTGTGTCTGTTTTATCGTGAGTTTATAAGAATGCTAGTGCGTATTTGCACTTAGTTATTTTTGCGTACATCTATATATTTCGATATTGCAGCACGCATCGCATATTAGGGTTATCTATAAAGTAGAAACCTACTAAAATCATAAATGATAGACATAAAAAAAGAGAGCATAGGCTCTCCTTTTTTTACTACAGTTTATCTATTGTATGAACAATAAATTACTGAGCTTCTTCAACTACTACTTCGTCAGAAGCTTCAACAGCAGCAGTATCAGTTTCGCTAGCTACGTCTACGCTAGTGGTGTCGCCGTCTACAGGAACTTCAGCGTCCATTTCGTCAGTAGCAGTTGCAGCTTGTGCATCAGCGATGTCAGCTTCAGCGCCAGCAACAGCAGCGTCAGCATCAGCAGTCATTTCGCCTTCAGCAGCAGCTTCGTTTAGCTCTTCAGAAGCGTCTTGCACTTCTTCTTGCGCGTCAGATAAATCTTCAGCAGCGTTTTCTTTGCTGCTATCACAGGCAGTAAGGCCCATAGTTGCAGTCATGATACCAGCTAGAGCAAGTAATTTAAGTTTCATATGGTTTTCTCCGGAAAAATGAAATGAGCAGTAGCAGCAACAAAGGTCGAAATCCGAGATTTCTCAGAATTCAACTAGTCTTAGTCACAGCTACTCAGCTTCCACGCATTCTATAGGTTTTCTAAGTAAATAGAAATAGCCTGTACAATTAAGTAACAATAAAATTTAAAATAATATTTTACTTTCTCTATCCGATATACTTTTTAATACAAGAAGCCAGATTAATCGACGTATAATCAATGACATCAGAAGGATTGAGCGCTTTTTCGGTTCTTGTTTTTTAACTCAAATTGTCTATATTAATCCCGTTTGTATGAGTAAAAATGAAGTTAAATAGTCCGATTATCATTCTATATTACATAAACACTAGTGAAGTTAGCAGTTTTATAGGTTTCTCCTTGCTTTTAGGATAGTAGACTAGGTCATAGCGCAAATTGACTGGCCAAATAATATATAACATAAGTAATGAGTAATAGAAGTAGTGGCTAGTAGAGATAGTAGTTAATAGAAATAATGAATCAATCTATATTTGAGGAATAGAATTATGAAATGGCAAGGTAGACGAGGTAGCTCGAATGTGCGCTCTAGCACAGGTGGCGGTAAGATGATCGGTGGTGGTATTGGTGGTATTATCATCGCAGGTATCTTGTGGTTGGTATTTGGGGTAAACCCAATGACCGCATTACAGACAGGTCAAGCGGTTACAGGTGGTGGTAGTGAGTCATCTACCGAGCTGGCAACCAGCACAGACCGAGACACGCAGTTTGTGAAAGTTGTACTAGCAGATACAGAAGAAGTCTGGCATCAAATCTTTAATGAAGCTGGTAGCACTTATCAAGAGCCGTCATTGATTTTGTTTAATGGTCAGGTTAGTTCGGCATGTGGTAGTGCTAGCTCTGCAACAGGTCCATTTTATTGTCCAGGGGATCAGACTGTTTATTTGGATACGTCATTCTTTGTAGAGATGCGACAGAATCTTGGTATTTCAGGCGATCAGCAAGGCTCTGGTGGTGAAGAGAACCAAGGCAAGGCTGGCGATTTCGCACAGGCCTACGTGATAGCGCATGAGGTAGGTCACCATGTTCAGACGTTATTGGGCATTAGCCAACAGGTCAATGAAGCTCGTCAGCAAGTGACTCAAGCACAGTCCAATAAGCTATCAGTATTACAAGAGTTGCAAGCGGATTGTTTTGCTGGTGTATGGGCACAGCGCAATCAAGAGCGTGTACAGTTTTTAGAAGCTGGTGATCTTGATGAAGCGGTAAATGCAGCTAGTCAAATCGGTGATGATCGTCTGGCGAAAGCGAGTGGTGGTGCAGTAGTGCCTGATAACTTTACTCATGGTACCAGTCAACAACGCGTCGAATGGTTCACCCGTGGTCTACAAAGCGGTAATGTACAATCTTGCGATACGTTCAGCGGTGCACTTTAATGGCCATATATATTAATAATCGTGTATTTGACTAACGATGTTTTGTAATACTGATGTTTTTGACTATAAGTCTAGTGCATGGACTTATAAACAAAATTAAGACACAAAAAAGCCTGCAACGAATTGCAGGCTTTTTGTCATCTTTTATCTGATACTACTCAATCAATTTTCAAATAATATCAGCGTAGAAAGATTTAGTTGTTATCAAGAACATAACCACCAGCACCGCCAATCGCTGCACCAGCCAATGCGCCACGAGCGATATCTTTGCTGTCGCCTTTGCTTTTAATAAGAGCACCAGCTGCTGCGCCAGCAGTAGCACCTTTAGCAGTGTTGCTCATACCGCTATAAGAGTTACAACCAGTCATGATTAGTGCTGAGCTAGTAATGGCAGTCATTGCGATCGTTTTAGCAAATTTCATATTATCACCTATTAAGTCATCAAGTTTAAAATACAATACCTTCAAAATACTGTGTCCATGATATTTTCAAGTATATTCCTACTGTCTGTCATAATAGTCGGTTACTAATAATATAGTCGTAGTAAAAACGCTAAACTTTGCAAACGAGATGTAAGCGATGTTGCCGTACTGTATCATCGGCAATGCCTGTGAACGACAGAGCAGCATAGCTTAATTGGCTTAACTGTTAATACTTCGATACTGCTATAAAAAAGACTACCTATAGGTAGTCTTAATATTGAATCAAAGCTGAATATGTCTAGCAAACTAATCAAGAATTAGTTTTGTGATTTACGCTTCATTTGCTCGAAGAATTCATCATTGGTTTTCGCTTCTTTTAGGCGATCCAATAAGAACTCAGTAGCTTGTACGCCATCCATCGGTTGAAGTAGTTTACGTAAAATCCATACTTTACGCAGCTTGTCTTCGTCCAATAGACGCTCTTCGCGGCGTGTACCAGATTTTTTGATATTAATCGCAGGGAATACACGTTTTTCAGCCAAGTCACGCTCAAGCGTAATCTCTTGGTTACCCGTTCCCTTAAATTCTTCAAAAATAACGCTATCCATCTTACTACCAGTATCAATCAATGCACTGGCAATAATGGTCAAACTACCACCTTCTTCCACGTTACGCGCAGCACCAAAGAAACGTTTTGGACGTTCTAGGGCATTGGCATCTAGACCACCCGTCAACACTTTACCTGACGATGGAATGACCGTGTTATAAGCACGTGCTAAACGCGTAATTGAATCAAGTAAAATCACCACGTCTTGCTTATGCTCGACCAAACGTTTGGCCTTTTCGATGACCATTTCAGCGACTTGTACGTGACGCTGTGGTGGCTCATCAAAGGTAGAAGCAACCACTTCACCGCGTACCGTACGTACCATCTCGGTGACTTCTTCTGGACGCTCATCAATCAATAGTACGATCAAATAGCATTCAGGGTTATTACGAGTGATTGATTGCGCGATGGTCTGTAGCAACATCGTTTTACCCGCTTTTGGCGGTGCGACGATGATAGAGCGCTGACCTTTACCAATCGGAGCGATTAGATCGATGATACGACCAGTCAAATCTTCAGTGGTTCCGTTACCAAGCTCAAGTTTTAAATGCTCAGTTGGGAATAGGGGCGTCAGGTTCTCAAAGATAAGCTTATGACGTGAGCGATCTGGCGTATCAAAGTTAATCTCGCCAACTTTTAATAATGCAAAATAACGCTCAGAATCTTTTGGTGGACGAATCGTACCAGCGATACTGTCACCAGTTTTTAGACTGAAACGTCGAATTTGGCTAGGGCTGACATAAATATCATCAGGACCGGCTAAATATGAGCCTTCTGATGAGCGCAAAAATCCAAAACCATCAGGAAGAACCTCAAGTACGCCGTCACCATAAATGGCTTCGCCGTTACGCGCATGGGTTTTTAGAATAGCAAAGATAATGTCCTGTTTACGGCTACGCGCCATATTATCAAGACCCATTTCTTTGGCGATAGCCAATAGCTCAGCGATTGATTTTTTCTTTAATTCAGTAAGATTCATAGATAGGTCATTAGCAATTGATCAGATGAGAGATGCCATTAGCAGCACAAGTCACGACAGTGATTAAAATAACGGTAATATGATGATATGGGTGTGTGCACAGCGCTGTAGTTTATGTAGTTTTGGTTTTATATGTCTGCTTATGTACGCATTGCCATGATTGGATGCAAGGTAATAAGAAATAAGGATAAAAAAGGCTACATAAGAGTCTGCGTCAAAAACTCAATATCAGTAATTGCGTTTAGTCATTTTGTTCAGCAATGGTGTTTATAATGACGATTGTGTTTTTGTTGATAAACACGAGGAGAATAGCGACAAGATACTTAGGAAAACAGTTGGTTTTCTCTTGTCAGCAGACTATACGGTCTTCACAATAGCGTTGTCAATAAATTTTGCCAAAAAAGTCATATTATCGAGTTTTTTGCACAAAAAACAAGCAAAAAAGCCACTATCTTGGTTAGATAATGGCTTTCTCAGTTATTCTATTTTACCCGCTCAGGGTAACCTAGAGCGAGCAAATGTAACTTATAAATGCTTGTCTAGTACTTTAGCCAATTCAGCTTTTGGCTGTAGGCCCATTACTGAATCAACTTTTTCGCCATCTTTGAATACAAACAGGGTTGGGATGTTACGAATACCAAAACGGCTAGCCGCTTGTGGGTTGTTGTCTACGTCTACTTTAACGATTTTAACTTTACCTTGGTACTCAGTCGCTAGATCTTCTAAAATAGGAGCGATGGCTTTACAAGGACCACACCATGGTGCCCAGAAGTCTACTAGTACAGGTACGTCTGATTGTAGAACGTCTTGATCAAAGTCTGTGTCGGTAGTATGTACAATAAGGTCTGACATAATTTTATCTCTCTTGTTTTATTACTTCTATCACCACTCATCAACATATATATTGGTTTAATAATAAATCGGTTGGTGGTCAAAGAATTGTTTAGAAGGGGTGAAAATGTGCCATTATATTAACATGTTTGCCCTAATTTGACAGATACAGGCTGGTTAAATTGTTTAACAACTAGTATTAGCACAATAAATCGAAACGGTGCAGCACAAGAGTATCTAATCTGTTATTTGATACGATTATACTTATCAAAGTATGTATCTCAGTGCAATATAAGTCGTATTTTATACCTCGTTTGTATAGTAGTTATTGATTAGTAGCTAGCGATATTAACAACGTTAAAAATCAGTCAAAGTCTTGACCTTCTGTCCAAATAATCATTGTTTCTACAATGGCTATCGTGCCAAATATAGCTATCATGTCTAAAAGACTAGCCACCAAAAATCCTTATCTTAAAACCAATTTACATAAGTAGTTAAATTTATGCCTTTTACCGATGAAGAAGTTAATGCCCTCAATGCCCAAGAAAGCGCTTATCCGCTTGAGTTTTTTAAAAATTTTGCGCAAGAAATTACGGTTTATGAAGACGATGACATTTGGGTAGTTGATAAACCTGCAGGCCTATTAAGCGTCGATGGTAAAACACTTAAAGTCAGTCTGCTTGCACGTCTTGAGCGTGCCAATCCAGCTGTCAAATTGATTCACCGCTTAGATATGGACACCTCAGGACTGCTTATTTTTGCAAAAAATGCAGCAGCGCAAACCAATATCAGTAAGCAATTCATCGAACGTCTACCGCAAAAAAAATACCAAGCACGTGTTTTTGGTGAATGGGAGCAGGTCGGCGCAACTGGTGAGATATCAGTGCCAGTGCGCTATGAGCCAAGTACCAAACCGCGCCATATCGTCGATCACGACTGGTCAAAGCATGCACTGACGTTATACGAAGTTGTGGCTCACGAAACCTGTAATGGCGAGGCAGTCACTCGGGTCATGCTAAAGCCAGTCACTGGTCGCAGTCATCAGCTACGCGTACATATGGTCCATGTCGATCATGTGATGATTGGCGATCCGATTTATGCTGAAGGTGCTGCATTAGAGATAGCACCAAGATTGAACTTACATGCACAGCAATTGCGTTTAAAGCATCCGGTACTGGGTGCTTGGATGGACTGGGAAAGTCCCTGCCCATTTTAAATCGTTAGATTTTGCCGCGTGCTGTTAATAGACGTGATAAACGGCTCTGAAGCCAGCTATGAAATGCCAGTCATGCAAATACAAGGATGAAAGTATGCTTGATATCACCACTACCAAACAGGCCATTAAAAACCGCCTTAAAGGTAGAAAATCAAAGACGGATAAAGTAGCCGACTATGAAGTATTGATTATCGGTGCAGGTATCGCAGGTATTGGTATGGCTTGCCGTTTACAGCAACAGCAGCATAAAGGTCTATTCGGTCATAAAGCTCCCAAAAAGCAAAAGCAGGTAAAACTGACTAATAAGCATAAACCTCCACAGCGCTTTGCTATCTTAGAAAAGCGTGCTGATTTGGGTGGTACATGGGATTTATTTACCTATCCGGGGATTCGCTCTGACTCTGATGCCTTGACCTTTGGTTATAACTTTAGGCCGTGGCTTGATTATAGAATGCTTGCAGCAGGCGATGATATTAAGCGCTATATCGCTGATACGGCACACGAATTTGGGGTGACCGAGCATATCCACTATCAGCACGAAGTTCAGCAGATATCATGGTCTAGTGATGATCAACAGTGGTCAGCAACCATCAAAAACCATGCAAACGGTGAGATGTTTGTTAAGACTGCTAAGTTTATCGTAGGTGCCACTGGTTATTATGATTATGAGCAGGGCTATCGCCCTCATTTTGATGGAGAGGAGAATTTCCACGGTCAAATCATTCATCCACAGCATTGGAACAATCTAGACTATGATGATAAAAAAGTCATCATTATTGGTAGCGGTGCCACGGCGATGACGTTGCTACCTGCGCTAGTAGATAAAGACAGTGATCAGTGTGCACGTCATGTCACGATGCTACAGCGTACGCCGACCTATGTAGCAAGCGTGCCAGGTGATGACCATGCTATTGACTGGTTATCAGGCAAGTTTTCACCATTATCAAAAGAGCAGGCCTATACGGTACTACGCGCGCGCAACGTGTTACGGCAGCAAGGCCTGTACAAAGTTGCGACTCATGCACCCAAGGTGATGAAAGCAGTCTTAAAAAATGGTGTGAAAAAAGAGTTAAAAGGTAGCGGCGTTGATAGCAACCATTTTATGCCTGACTATAATCCGTGGGATCAACGAGTATGTGCGGTGCCTGACGGTGATTTATTCAAAGCCCTGCAGGACAAACGCGCAACAGTAGTAACCGATCAAATTAGTCACTTTACTGAAACAGGGATTATGCTGCAATCTGGTCAGCATCTCGACGCTGATATTATTGTTACCGCGACTGGTTTAAAGCTACAGATGCTGGGAGGGGCAGCGGTATATATCGACGGTCAATCTATCGATATTGGCACGCGTATGACCTATAAAGCAGTCATGATAGAAGGCGTGCCTAATCTGGCAGCACTGTTTGGCTATACCAATGCCTCGTGGACACTAAAAATCGATTTGGCTTGTCAATATGTAGTGAGGCTACTGGGATATATGCATAAAAACCGCTGTCAAGTCGCATTACCACAAGCACAGACTACAGATATGACAGCCTGTGCTCAAGCAGATACCGTGATGGGTTCGCTATCGTCTGGTTATGTCAGGCGCGGCAAAGACGAGCTACCTAAGCAAGGCGATCGCTATCCTTGGTTCGTGACCAACAACTATCTAAGCGATCGAGTCATGCTTAAGTATCGCAAGATAAAAGACGACTGGTTACGGTTTATTCGTTAGCGTCTTGGTAATTATTGATGATGGTTGTCGATGAAGTCAGTAACTTGCTTGCTTAACATCTGCCACAAGGTCTCCTGGGCGCTTTTGCTACCCCATGCATTGTGCGGACTAAAGATAACACGCGGATGGTCGCTGATACTGAGGAGCGGATCATCGTCAGCGATCGGTTCTTGTTCAAACACATCGCTAGCATAGCCGATGATTTGCTCACTATTAATCGCGTCAGTTAATGCTTGGCTATCAACAATGCCGCCACGTGCGACGTTGACAATGAGCGGTTGTTTAACCATTTTTGCCAGAGTATCCTTGTTAATAAGATGCTCAGTTTGTTCATTCAATGGGCAGTGCAGACTGATCACATCTGCCCGCGCTAGCACTTCATCAAACGCAGTATAGTCGTCGCTGCGTGGTTCACGTTCTTGGTGCTCTGCCCACAGTACGGTCATACCAAAGGCACGAGCGATTTCGGTCACGCGTTTGCCGATAGTGCCAATACCGATGATACCTAGCGTCTTATCCTCCAAATCAATCAGCGGAATATCCAGTAGGCAAAAATTGCCATTTGCCAGCCACGTACCATCAGCGACTTTCTGATGGTAGTGGATGCCTGCGCGCATTGCATTTAACATTAGCATAAAGGTATGCTCGGGCACGCTTTTGACCGCATAACCAGCGACATTGAACAGCGCAACACCGTGCTTATCGCAAGCGGCTTGATCGACGTTATTCATGCCAGTAGCAGTCAGTTGAATAAGCTTAAGTTTCGGTAACTGCTCTATCACCTCAGCACCAATCTGGACTTTGTTGGTAATAATAATGTCAGCATCTTTGCAACGCTCAATGATGACAGCCGTGTCTTTTGGCGTGTCGTTATAAGTGATGTAATCGCTCACACCCATTGGGGCTGGCAGGTCAATACCTTCAGAAAAAGTACCTTTATCTAAAAAAACGGCTTGCATGGCTAGTCCTTACTTATTGTTGTCTTATAGATAGTTAGCGAATAGATAGTTAGCGAATAAATTACTATCGCATGATTTCTTATCGGCTTAATGTAGCACGTTGGTATTTTTAGTCAAAAAGAAGCAAGCAGTAAAAAGGCATTTTCACTGTATTTTTAGCGTAAAAGCAGTATCTATAAAATGGATGTTATTTTAAACAAAGAAAAGACCTCTATTTCAATATTGAAATAGAGGTCTTTTAGCTAGACAAAGCACTTTTTCGTTGACACAGCTTGTATTACAAGCGCTATCAAGCCAACTTTGCAAACACTGCTAATAACAAATGCTAAAAAGAAAAACGCTTGCGCAATTTGCCAATGAAACTGCGTACGCGATTACTCAAATCGATACGCACATCATTGTCAGGGTCGTGTTCGACTTCATAACGTTTAACCAAGTCAGGACTCGCTTTGAGTTTAGTATGATGTTGAAAAGCACGATTAACACTAATCTCTAGCAAGCTCGCGCGCATCGGCTTCGGCAAGCATCGATAGACCTGACCCTTGTTAATTAAATCAATCAACAAACCTGCATCTTGAAACTCAGTTTGCACCAAAACGACCAAATGCGGTGCATCTTGCTTTAAAGTGAAGATTATTGGTGCAATGTTTTCGCCACTAACATTGATGTCAGTAATACACACACCAATGTCGTAGTTTGCCAGATAGTCATAAGCCTCCTCTAAACCTTCAGCATGCAGTACCTTATAATTATTGGAAAACTGCTTGCGGATTTGTTCGATTAGCTCATTTGTTTCGTCGATAACCAACAGGGTTTGCTTATTGTCTGAGCTATCAATCTGATCGGCATCTTCATCTGGATTGTAGGTCAACGCGATTTCAGTGGCACGCCCAACCACAGCGATAAGTTCCTCAGACTTGCAGGGCTTGGTCAAATAACGATAAATCTCTCCATCGTTGATAGAACCAATAATGGCATTCAGATCGGCATAGCCCGTTAATAAAATACGCATGGTAGACGGTGATATATCTTTTACTTCACGTAAGATATCGACACCGACACGCTCAGGCATACGTTGGTCACTGACTGCTACGTATACATGGTTGTTTTTAATATAGTCGATATACTCAGTGGGGTCGGTCGTGATAAAAACATCATGAGTTTTACGAAAGAGGAGTTTCATAGAACGTAAAATGCGTTGTTCATCGTCAATAAACGCGATTTTCGGTTTAGGTTCAGTACTTAGAGCAGAGGGTTGTATGTTATCTTTAACTTCATTCATGATCGTATCCTTACGATGAATAATAGAGGCTAGGTTGTAAGTATTATGTCTGTTGTCAGCACAGCGCATAACTGAGCTGCGCCGACAATATAATAAGCGTGTTGCTTATGCCGACATACTTTGTTCCGTTAAATTATTGTTGATAGGTAGGGTTAAGGTAAACACCGTGCCAACACCTTCAGTAGATGTGGCAGTAATCGCACCATTGTGTTGTTCCATGATTTGCTGACTGATTGCCATGCCGAGGCCAGTGCCTTCACCTGCCGCTTTCGTAGTAAAGAAGGGCTCAAATATCTGATCCAATACCGCTTGGCTCATGCCTTTACCATTATCAGTTACTTCAATGTAGACGTTGGTTTCATCAGCGTAGGTACGCACCTCAATCTTGTCATCAGGATTGCCCTCCATTGCTTGCGAAGCATTGTTCAATAGGTTAACTAATACCTGATTGATTTGCGATGGTGAGCATTTGATTTCAGGCGTTGGGCCAAAATTGGTGACAATATCTTGATGTCTGATAGAGTTTCCAGCGATTTTGAGAGAAGATTCTATACATTCGCGTACATCAATGGTCTTCACTTTTGACTCATCAAGGCGTGCAAAGTTACGTAAGTTGAGTACCATCTCGGTAATCTGTTCTACCCCAAACAAAGAGTCTTTAATCAGCTCTTTTAGCTCAGACGATAAGTCATCTTCTTCGATTTCATCCGAAGCACGGACAATATCTGCTAGCAGTTTATCTATTTTTTCATCAGCAGCAGCCGATTCAGATTGAACGCCTTTTAACCCTTGTACCAACTCAATCAGCTCTTCGTATTGCTCAGTCAATTGACCGATAATTTCGAGGTTGTTTTGTACATAAGATAAAGGTGTATTTACTTCATGAGCAACGCCTGCAACCATCTGACCAAGTGTGGCCATTTTTTCAGAACGGATCAGCTGTAGCTGAGAATTTTTCAGCTCTTTTAGTGTGTCTTGCAGTTCAGCGGTGCGTTCTTCGACTTTAACCTCTAGCTGTTGATTGATATTGGCAAGCTTACCTTCATTAGATTGGATACGATGGAGTAGCTCACTGATAGAGTGGTTTACTAGGCCAATTTCATTGCGTCCGCCTGAAAATTTGACGTCACTAAGCTTGTTATATTGCTTATCATCGATTAGTTTTTCTGCGAGAGAGATTTTGTCTGTGGTCTTTTTCAATGGTTTGAATGCTAAGAACGTCAGCATGAAATAGATTAGTGCAGCGGTTATAAATAACGCTAGCATGATTAAGTTGATTAGGTTTTTGCTCAAGTTATCTGCGATAGCATTAACGGCAGCATCTGGTTGTACTACGATTAGTTTCCAGTAGGTCTCAGGAATCTGGAAAACATATGCCTGACTACCATTGTAGTAGCTATCATTTGTTAGATCGAAGCTTTGTAGCAAGCGACTGTCCATCGTGCTTGTATTGCTTGCATTAGCATTCAAATAGGCGGCGTAATTGATAAGCTCAGAATTACTAACAGCAGTGGCCTCATTTTTATCAAGTGTTGCAATGACTTGTTGTACTTCAGGAGGCATTTTTGCGGCAATTTGTTTGATAATCTCGCTATGCTGAGCATCTAAAAAATCTAAGATAGGTTGCCACGCAGGGTCTGAATCAATGACTTGTTTGATATCCAGTGGGACACCAGTTTCTTCGTCAATGTAGTTTAAGCGCTCAGGGTTAGATGAGGCGATAACCTTATTACTGTTATCAATCAATAAAATATAACCTGAGCCAGAGCTTTCACTCAGCTTAACGATGTTTTCTTGTAGCTGGTTGAGCGTAAAGTTAACGGTACTTGCACCCCAAAACTGATTGTCACGTTCAATAGCGACACCGCAGCTCATTGCCAATTCACCTTTGGTTTGAGTGGGGCTTACGTCAGCCCATATACAGCCATTAGGTCTGAGTACTTTTACTTTGTTAAACCAGTTTTCATTGTAATAAGGATTAGCAGGGTTTGGATCCGTTAATATTGCTCGGTAATCGCCATCTTGGCGAACCATCAAAAAGGGATGAGTCGCCGTACTGTCTCCGAGTGCACCATTATCAGGCCAAATACCACCACTACCTAATAAGCTATAATCCCGCTTATCAAAAGCGTTAGCCGTGCTGGTCTGCAAAATATTTTCTTCGATTGGCAGTGTTTGAGCGCTTTGCTGTAGTTGCAACGCGCTACGCATGACGCGATTGACATCAGCCGAGATGCTGTTGACGGCGGTATTCCCTCGTTGAGCCACTAGTTTTCCTGACTCAAGTCTGATTTTTTCATAGCCTTCTTTTTCGACAATGTAAACCACAACGGCAACAACAACGGCAAAAGCAAGAAACAAAATAATGGTAACTTGGGTGCTGACTTGGTTAAATAAGCCAACTTTTTTGGAGGCACTCATAAATGTATTCATCCTTGAATTATATAAAGTACAAAAAATACGATTAGCAGTATTTTTAGTATAAAAAAAGCTGCGATTATTAATGCTGAATAATTTGTTGACTAAATATCTGAATAAATAGCACAACGATGTGAAGCCGTTACTTCTAACGAAGGGCGCAATCCATAAACCCATCCGCTTGTCTACAAACTAAGTCCCTATAACAAGTATTAAAATTCGTCTACTTGTGAATATTGATACCTGTCGATAAGTAGAAGGAAAGCGCTAAATACTATTTTTTAATCATAAATATGAACAATTGAAGTAACGAAAAACACATCTATTTTCATAAAGTAACATTATAGAAACAATTTTATGATGTAAATGTTTTTTCTATACTTGCGAGTCGTTATCTTATTGTTTTATATGACCAACTTATGCTTAGCATTGGCGTCATCTTGTATGAATCTGCTCTTGAAAAGTCAACTTAACGCACTCATCTACCCGCTAACGTTATATAATGGTTGGGCTGAACGATTGGCTTGATTGGTGTTGTGGCATTTCTTCTATGTCTTTTTGACATTTTATGGTGTGAACAACCTTATTTAGCTATTGTTAGCCGCCATTGCTGTTTTCTAAGCTATCTATCTAAATTTCATTATCTGAGTACAAAAGACATCGCCTTATGACTATCTCTATTGCTTCATTGCACAGTACTGAATTCGCCGTTGGTCAACGTTATTTATCTGATACGGAGTCTGAGCTTGGCTTAGGTGTGGTCATCGATGTTGACGACCGATGTGTGCATATTTTATTTCCGCAAAGTGAAGAGACACGCGTCTACGCAAAAAACTCTGCGCCATTATCGCGCGTGGTGTTTAAGGTGGGCGATAGCATCTACGATCAAGATGGCAAAAGCTATACGGTCAATGCTGTTGATGAAGTGATGGGCGTACTTAAATATGGCGTCGATGAGCACGAGCGCGGCATCATGGAAACCCGCCTTGCTGCCAATATCACGTTGGCCAAGCCGCTTGAGCGTTTGCTTGCTGGCCGAATTGAGCGCGGTGACTGGTATGAGCTGCGTCAAGATATCTTGCGCATGCAGTCAGCGCTAGCAGGTCATCCATTAAAAGGCCTAATGGGTGCACGTGTCGATATCATCGAGCATCAGCTGTATATCGCACATGAAGTCGGTAAGCGTATCGCACCGCGTGTACTACTGGCTGATGAAGTTGGCCTTGGTAAAACTATCGAAGCGGGCATGATTATTCATCAGCAGTTGCTAACGGGCAAAGCTGAGCGTGTGTTGATTTTGGTGCCAGATAGTTTGCAGTACCAATGGATGATTGAGTTACGTCGTCGCTTTAATCTGAATTTTGCCTTGTTTGATCTAGTGCGTACTGCGGCTATTAAAGAACACGACCCTGAACAAAACGTCTTTGCTACTGAGCAATGTATCATTGGTGGTATGGATCTGTTACTCGATCACCCAGATTTATATGATCAAGCGATGGATGCAGGGTTTGATTTATTGGTTGTCGATGAAGCGCATCATCTGCATTGGGATGAAGCACAGGGCGGCAATGATAAGTATGACTTGATTGCGGATTTCGCCGAAGAAACACCGGGCGTGATGCTATTAACAGCAACGCCAGAGCAGCTTGGTGCGCAGAGTCACTTTGCCCGTTTGCGTTTGCTTGATCCAGACCGTTTTGATGATTTAGATGAGTTTATCGATGGTCAGGAAGCTTTTGCAGAGACAGCAGCAGTTGCTGGTGTCTTGATAGAAGAAAAGCCATTGAATGAAGGCCAAATTGCTGCCTTAAGTAGTTTATTAGACATTAGTATTGAAGAGTTATCTTCAATCAATGAAGATGAAAAACTGCGTACACATGCGCTAAACGAGCTGTTAGATCGTCATGGTACAGGTCGTATTTTGTTCCGTAATACTCGTGAGAGTGTCAAAGGTTTCTACGGCCGTAGTAGCCAACCATATCCACTGCCATTACCTGAAGCATGGAAAGACAGCTATCAAACCAATGGTAAGTTGCGTGAGCAGCTATGGGGCGAAGAAAACCAACCAGACGGTGGCTGGCTAGAAGATGATCCGCGTGTTTCTTGGTTGATTGATATTTTGCGCGGTGAGCTTAAGCATCAAAAAGTGCTATTAATCGCTCGTAGTGGGGCGACGGTAGAAAGTTTAGAAGCAGTATTGCGTCTGCATGCAGGTATCAAAACAGCTATCTTTACTGAGCAAATGACTTTGCTTGAGCGTGACCAAGCAGCTGCATTCTTTGCAGATAGCGAAGGTGCGCAGATACTTCTATGTTCAGAAATTGGTTCAGAAGGTCGTAACTTCCAGTTTGCAAGCCAGTTAATACTATGGGATCTACCTGCTAACCCAGATACGTTAGAGCAGCGTATCGGCCGTTTAGATCGTATCGGTCAGACCCAGCAAATCATGCTACATGTGCCTTATGTACAAGGTACAGCGCAAGAGCGTCTGTATCAGTGGTATAACGATGCGCTGAACATGTTCAATCAGATATCGCCAACTGCCCAAAGCGTGCAAGAGCAATATATCCAAGAGCTCAAGCCAATGCTTGAGGGTGCTGATACCGCTGAAAATAATGTCATCTTGCAAGACATCATTGACGAGGCGCTACAGACACGTTTGGGACTAGAAGCACAGCTACAGGCTGGTCGTGACCGTCTGCTAGAGTACAACTCATGCCGTCCGCGTGTCGCTGGTCGTATCGCTGATGCTATGCGTGACTTTGATGGTAATAATTTGCTGCCGCACTTTATCGAGCGTTTCTTTGCGTCTGCCAATATCGATCACAATATCCAGCGTGATGGCTCGTGGGTTATCGCACCGATCGATAGTACTGAGATTAGTGACTATATTGATGGTTTGCCCCTTGGTGATGAAGACGGTATGACGTTGACTTTTGAGCGTGAGCAAGCGCTTCAGCGTGAAGATATCGAATTCATCACTCACGAGCATCCATTGATGCGTGCGATTTATGAGCTGGCGAGTACCAGTACCTTTGGTAATACGACAGTTGCTATGCTAAAAAGTGCCGCTGTCCCTCAAGGTATGGTACTGCTAGAGGTGAACTTCCGTGTTGAAGCGATTGCGCCAAAAGTGCTTAATTTGCCAGCGACTTTGTCTACGCAAAATATCCGTGTCTTTATCAGTGAGCAGGGTAGTGATTTATCGGCTCGTATCAGTGCTGAGATGATTATGCCGCACGTTGAGCGATTGGATAAAAACCGTGCCCGCCAAGTCATTAAAGTACGCGGTGATGTAATTGAGCAGCGCTATTACGAAGCTGAAGATATTGCTCGCCAGCAGATTGCTGAGATTGGTGAGCAAGCAAGTAGCCGCTTTAGCCAGCAGTGGTCACGCGAAATTAAGCGTTTAAAACATCTACAGACGATCAATCCAAACGTACGTCCTGAAGAGATTGAGCGTTTAGAGCAGCTTAAAGCTCAAGGTGAGCAAGCACTTAGTAATTTATCATTAGTACCGGATTCTATTCGCGTACTCGTAGCAGTTAAGCCATAAACATCGACGTAGTTGTCAAAAACGAGGTGTTATTATACATCTCGTTTTTTTATGGTTGAGATTGCTTGCTTTGCTCTTTAGTTGTGATTTGTCTGGCAAAAACAGCTAAGCAATACTTATGAGTAAGCTGACAGTAACTAGTCAAAGCCACCAATATTGGGTAAGATGTTTACCTTTTCTATAGAAAATAAATATTCGGTGATAACATCGCTAACGATGTTTGTATGTTTATTTTAAGGTCTCCTTCGACAGATCTTAACCAGTGATCTCGCATTATTTTACATTCAAATATGATGGCTATATGGCATCAATATCATCAGATGCTGAGCGTTTTTGATAAAAATAAGGAAACATATCGTCATGTCCGATAATCTACAACTGATTGATGAGCTGCTGGCTACTATCGCGCTTATTGAAGTTACCCCTGATGTGTTTGAGGGTAAAAGCCATGACTATGTGGGCAGTCGTATATTTGGTGGGCAAGTGCTCGCTCAAGCGATTATGGCAGCGGCGCATACATTAGATAAAGACAAACCTTGTCACTCACTGCATGGCTATTTTTTGCGTGGTGGCGATATCAACCAACCGGTGATATACCAAGTCCGTCGATTGCGTGATGGTCGTAGCTTGTCTGCACGTGAAGTCACGGCTATTCAGTACAAAGAAGTACGTGGTAAGCCGCCTGTTGAGCAAGTGATCTTTTCAATGATTGCCTCGTTTTCGCCGATGGAAGATGGGCTTGAGTATCAAGAAGACATGCCTGTCTATCCACCGCCAGAAGACCTACTGACAGAGCAAGATTTAAAAGAAGAGAATGTTGGAAAAGTACCAGAAGCGTTAAAAGCAAGATTTATGCGCCGCCGTCATGTTGAGATTAAGCCAGTTAAGCCGCGTAATCCGATTAGCCCAGAACCTATGAAGCCTAAGCAAGCAAACTGGCTACGCATTCGTGAATTGGGCAATCAGCCAGTGGCTATTCAGCAAGCGCTATTGGCATTTTCGTCTGACTTTTATTTGGTTGGTACAGGGCTGATGTCACATGGTGTTAGCTTTATGACCAGTGGTCTACAGGCTGCCAGTATCGATCATTCCATGCATTTCCATCGTGATTTTGACTTGAATAAATGGATGCTGTATGACATGTGGAGTGATACCACGTCTAATGCGAAAGGGTTGAACCATGGTCAGTTTTGGCAAGATGGCAAACTGGTCGCTACCGTGCAACAAGAAGGACTCATGCGTTTACGTGTGCCAAAATCTTAAGGTGCTTTAGACCCAGTTATCTTTATATTGGAATAAAAAAAGCGACTCACTATTAATAATGGGTCGCTTTTTTTTATTTCAATTTCTTATTCTAAGATCTTAACCATCGCGCGAGGTAACCCTAGGCTGTCTTGCGCTTTTTGTTCGGTTAACCATTTAAAGTCAATTTCAGCCGCTGCTAATTTCTGATTTAGCTCAGTTACTTGCGTCGCGTCAATCGTCAATTTACGCGGGGTCAAATACCAGTGAAAATGCGTCAGCGAGTGCTTGATAGGGGCGTCATCGAGTAAAGTAGTGCTGACTGATTTTGCGACCAGTTTATTTTTTATGAGCCATTCATTTATGATTTGCTCAGCAGTGGTAAACTCTGCTTCGTATACTTTTTCATTACTACGTACATCGTTTACTATGCTTGGTGGCTTATCATCGCTAGCTAGCGTCTTCTTAACGGTAGCCTTAGTGTTCGCTTTACCGTCAATTTTTTCTACAAACTGTAATGGCAAGCTCCATAATCCACCCCAAATGCCATTGTCAGGGCGCTGTAGCCACAATATCTGACCATCTGCACTTTCGATTAGCAGTGCATCACTGAACTTACTAGGTTTGGGCTGCTTTTTTGCTTTGACGGGATAATCAGTCTCGCACCCTTGCGTATGCGCTAGGCAGTCTTCTTTTAATGGACATAATAGACAGGCAGGCTTGCTACGGGTACATAATGTCGCACCCATATCCATCATAGCTTGCGCAAATAGTCCTGAGTTTTCTGTCGGTGTCAGTCGCTCTGCCAATACCCATAAATCTTTGGTGGTAGCAGATTTAGTGATATCGCCGTCGATAGCGGCCCAACGTGTCAGCACTCGTTTGACGTTACCATCGCAAATGACGCCATAATGATGTAATCCCATCGCCATAATCGCGCCAGCGGTCGATGGCCCAACGCCAGAAATCGCTTCCCATCCTGCTAGTGTCTGCGGAAACTCGCCCGTTTCGGCGATGACCTCAACCAACTGCTTAGCACCTTTATGCAAATTACGTGCGCGTGCATAATAGCCAAGTCCTGCCCAATGCTCTGCTACGGTATCCCATTCTGCTGTGGCCAAATCCTGCACGGTCGGAAACGACGCCATAAAGCGTGCAAAGTAGGGCAGTACTGTGGTCACTTGTGTTTGCTGAAGCATGACTTCGGATAGCCAAACAATATAAGGGTTGGGCGTGTCGGTCTGGTGTTGTTGCCAAGGTAAGTCGTGGCGACCATTTTCGGCAAACCAATCAAGTAGGCGTGGGGCAAAGGAGTTTAGAGATTTGGGAGAGTGGCTAAAGTTAGTTTTAGAAGATGTAGAGTTGGCAGCTAGCTGGGTCATAGGCTCTTATATTTGGTTTTTTGAAGGTAAACAATTATACCTGATATA